>JAUMBM010000191.1:0-2481 GCA_032115735.1 Saprospiraceae bacterium | reverse complement strand
ACAAACGCTTGTATATTACTGATTTTGGCAGAGAAATAGCCTTGGCAGCAGCGCGCATCCTCGATGAGGTGAGCACTATCGATCACAAGACGATGGCTTACAGGGGCAAGCTTACAGGCAAACTCAAAATTTCGGTTGTATCGACAGGGAAGTACGTGATACCTTACTTTTTGAGTGCTTTCCTGCGGCAGCACGAGGGGATTGAGCTGCAACTGGATGTGTCCAACAAATCGAGGGTGGTTGAGAGCTTACAGCATAATGAAGTGGATTTTTCCTTGGTATCGGTGATGCCCGACCAACTGCGGCTCTCGAAAATAGAACTGATGCCCAACAAATTATTTTTGGTGGGCAATGCGGATTCTCTTGACAGCCGGCAGGTATACGAAATCAACCTGCTGGAGAGCATTCCGCTCATCTACCGTGAACAGGGCTCTGCCACGCGTCGCGCCATGGAGCAGGTGGTGGAAAGTAATGGGCTCAGAGCGCGCATGAAGATGGAGCTGACTTCCAATGAGGCGGTCAAACAGGCAGTGATCGCGGGGCTGGGATACTCAATCATGCCGCTGATTGGCATCAAAAATGAGCTCCAGACCGGGCAATTGAGGATCATTCCTGTCGAGGGGCTGCCAATGATTACGGACTGGAATCTGGTGTGGTTGCAGGATAAGAAACTGTCACCCGCCGCCGGAGCATTTGTCGAGCATTTGCGGCTGGAAAAAGACCGGATTATCAGCAGGGAATTTGGTCAGTTGTTTGAATGGGGATGATCATAGGTCCTTCACCGCCGGTGGCGGTGAAAGAAGGGGGGGGATTTTTACAAAAAAAACACCGCACGTACACGCCGCGCCCATGCAGCATGGGCTACTTGGTCGCAGAATCGCCGTTCATCGGCTGTAACTGAGGCAGGTGGATATGGTACTTTACAGCAATCAACCGGAGGGCTATCACGGTTGCTGCCGCGAGTAGTTCAGTAATGCCGGTTGGCAGATAGAAGTAGCGGCACAAGAAATAAACACCGCCGCCTGCCACGCAGGCAAGGGCATAAATGTCTTTTCTGAAAAGTAAGGGCACTTCGTTGAGTAATACGTCTCTCACTACGCCTCCTAAAGAACCTGTAATGGTGCCCATCGCAATACAAGCCCAAAAAGGTAGCTGAGCATCAAGGCTTTTGGTGATACCTACAATGGTAAACAGGCCAAGACCAATGGTGTCAAATAAAAACAACGCACTGCCCCACTTAAATAGTTTGTCTTTAAAAAGCAATACAGCCACGAGTGCAAGGGCGGTGATCAGAAAATAATTGACATCCAGCATCCAAAAAGGGGTGACATCCAGCAGCAGGTCTCTCAGGGTTCCACCGCCGATGGCAGTGACCAAGCCGATGATGTAAGCGCCAAACCAGTCAATCTGTTTGCCCGATGCCAGCCGGATACCACTCACCGCAAAGGAAAAGGTGCCCAAAAAGGCCAGCAGTATGGTAATATTAGCTTGCACAGCAGTTTATTTATGGCAGCAGTTTTCTGCAGTAATAGCAGGGATACTTCATGTAGGCAGAGCAACGCAGAAGGCAACACCCGGAAGGTATATTTTTTACCAAAAGAAAAAGCTCCTGCGAACATGGCGTTCACAAGGAGCCTTTGGGAGTGGTGTGGGGCGGGATCGAACCGCCGACACATGGATTTTCAGTCCATTGCTCTACCTACTGAGCTACCGCACCGCCGCTTATTTCTTTTCAAAACCCGCCCGCGAAAGGCGCTTTTTAAAAAGGTGATGCAAATGTAAAGCGTTTTATGGATTGGTGCAAGCATCGGGCACAAAAAAATCTGTTTTTCCTCAGTACGCAGTCAGGAATTGTTGCCCGGGCAGCAATTCCTGACCGCATACTTACAGCTTAAAAAAGCGGGCAATCCAGTAAGAGGCATGCCAGTCAGCATCTTTGGTCCAGTTGTCGGTCTGTCCTCCCTGACTGGGCAGCTCACCCGGGTCCACGGGATAGGCGTGCGGCCAGTCGCGCAGTTTGTACCACACAACGGGTGTGTGCTGGCGATTTTTTCTAAACTGCATCACACTCACATGGGAGGCCTCATCAAGGCTGCCGCCATCTGCCGGTGTTTTTTCAGCATCCATACCATGCAGACTGGTCCATTGTTTGACCAGCTCCAGGCCATTGGCGGGCCTGACAACGCTGTCGGCTAGTCCCTGTATCACCATAAGATCCGGCCAGGGACCTCGGTAACCTGGATGTTGTTCTTCAATCCAGCTGGCCCATTCTCCGCCCGGGCGGGTTACCTGGCCGCGCATCATGCGCAGAGCCGACATGATATCCTCGGCGGCACCGGCCGCAATACCGGCTACGCTGGCGCCAGCCGCAAACCTGTCGGGGTAGGCCGACAGCAGGGACGTAGTCATGGCGCCCCCTGCAGAAAAACCGGTTGCGTATACCCGCTTGCTGTCAAGCTCATAGCGGCTGATCATCGCAGC
>JAUMBM010000190.1:0-2745 GCA_032115735.1 Saprospiraceae bacterium | reverse complement strand
ACCCAGGGATACCACTGCTTACCATCGCCAAACCAAGGAGATACCAGCAATTTGGCAGGCGGAATCATTTTGGCCAGCGCTCCGCCTTTCACTGACAGCACCAATCCTATGCGCAGCACAAAAGTGCGCACCTGAAGACGGTCGGCAAGCTCGGCGGTAGCTTTTTCCCAGGCCACACAACTTTCCGACAAAAACCCGCTGCCTGCAGCGGCCGTTTCGGTCAGTTCTTCTTCCCCGCGATGCCCGTAAAAGCCGATGGCGGAAGCCGCCAGATAGGCTCGCGGGCGGGCACCCGTCTCGAGGCAGGCCTTCAGGAGCACCGATGCACTTTGCGTGCGGCTGCTGATGATGGAAGCCTTGCGGGCAGACGTCCAGGGCTTGTCGGCAATACCCTCGCCCGCCAGATTAATGATATAGTCAGCAGTGGTGACTGCTTCGGGCTCGATATAACCAGCCGCAGGATCCCAGCGATACACCTTGTAGGTGCTGCTCCGCGAAGCAGACCTGCTCAAATGCGTCACCGTATACCCCTTCTCCGTGAGGAGCCGGCTCAATCGCAGGCCAATCAGGCCACTGCCGCCGGCAATTAAAATTGTTGACATCCTCTATAAATGATTATCTTTGGCAAGCGTTTCATTCCCCCAGGCCGTGCATGCCTCCTGTGCCGCGAGCATAGATATCGACGCCCGGAATACCGTGAGGCTTTCACTATTATTTATATTTTTGCACTGACCCAACCCGATTACAACAGGTAAAAGTTGTGAATGTTTGTTAACACACAACCTATTGCTGTACTTGACCGTATTTATTTCGTAAGTTAGGCTTTTAAAGATGCTACTGCCTGTATGAAGACAATACAATCTTCCATCTTCTTTCCACTGCTTCTCCTCCTGCTCGTGCTTGCTCCTTCCTGTAAAAAGAAACAGGAAAAGATTAGCTTCCGGCACACCAACAACACTGTCTATGTGCGGTTACAGGCAGAACCAGACCGGCTCAATCCACTTGTGAGCACAAGTGTTTATGGGCGTGTGGTCAGCGAGCAGTTTTTCCACGCTCCCCTGACTTTTGACCCGGTGACGCTTGAAGCAATCCCCTGGCTGGCTGTCAGCAGACCAGTGATCAAGCCGATTGAGGAAGGGGCTTACAAAGGGGGGCTTTCCTATACATTTGAGCTGATTAAGGAGGCTAAATGGGATAATGGAAGCCCGGTGACGGCAGCTGATGTCGTATTCACTTTCAAGGCCATTTTCAACCCCAAAGTCAATGCAGAAGCTTACCGCTCTTACTTCAGCTCCATTCGGGATATTGTCATAGATCCATCCAACAACCGCAAATACACCATTTATACCAACGAGCAGTACTTTTTGGGTGAGTATGCGCTGGGTACTATGTACATCATGCCCGCTTACAAGTACGATCCTGACAACTTGCTCCGCGACCTCCCGATTGCTCAGCTGGCCGATCCTGTTACGGCTACTCAGCTGGCCGACAGCGATTCGCGGCTGCAACAATTTGCCGACAACTTCAACGGAGAGCGCTACGCACGTGACAAAGCCTATATCGGCGGCTCAGGCCCCTACAAACTGGATAGCTGGGAGACCGGACAACGGGTCAGGCTCATTAAAAAACAAAATTGGTGGGGCGATGCCCTTGCCAAACGCAATAAGCTTTTTGAAGCGTTGCCGGATACACTGGACTATCTTATCATCGGCGACCCGGTGGCTACCAAGAACGCGATTCTGAACCAGGACATTGATGTGGCTACCCAGCTGGACAGTCGCGACTTCAAAGAACTCACGACCAATGAGTTAGTCACTAAGCGCTATGCCATGCATACGCCCTCTGTTTTTCAGGTGTTTATTATCTCTTTGAATACCAAGGATCCCATGCTGTCCGACAAGCGGGTAAGGCGGGCGCTGGCACATCTGCTGGATGTAGACGCGCTCATTACCAATTTATACGAGGGATATGCCTCCCGTGTAAATGGTCCTTTCCACCCCAGCAAGGCCTACTACAACAAAGACCTTCCATTGATTCCTTTCGATACTGAAAAAGCCCGGCAGCTGCTCAAAGAGGCTGGCTGGGAAGATTCCAACGGCAACGGTACGGTCGACAAAATGATTGACGGAGAGAGAAAGGAACTTGAACTGGAATTATTGGTAACGGCCACCAGCAAATTTGCCGGCGACATGGGGCTGATGTTTCAGGCGAGTGCGCAAAAAGCAGGTGTTCGTATCAACCTCAATGCCAAAGCTTTCCCCGCCATTATGGGTGAGCATGTAGCTACGCGCAAATACCAGTTGTATGCGGGTGGTTTTGCTGCCGAACACCTGCCCGATGATCCTAAGCAGCTGTGGCATACCAGCAGTGACACACCTTCCGGCAGCAACCGGACAGGTTTTGGCAATGCGCAGACAGATGCCCTCATTGATCAGATTCGCCGAACGCTCGATGAAACCGAACGCAACCGACTATACCGCCAGCTTCAGGAAATCATCTACGATGAGCAGCCCATGATTTTCATGTTTGCTCCGCAAGATCGCATGGTCATCTCCAAGCGTTTTGATACTTCTCCGACCTTGCTGAAGCCCGGCTTTATTCTTCCTTCTTTCAAACTAAACCGCGACATTATCGCCAACTAATTCCGTGATGATTCAACGCTTGCTTTTTCTGCTGCTGGTCGGCACCGGCCTCTCTCTGAGTCCGTTGACCGCCCAGAATCAAGATACTACTATCTATAAAATT
>JAUMBM010000189.1:0-1902 GCA_032115735.1 Saprospiraceae bacterium | reverse complement strand
GCTGGCGCGGCTTCCTTACCGCGTGACGCATTTTCGCAGCAAGCGCGCGCTCCGGCAGGTCATACTGCCCGCCCTGCAGCTCGTCAACGACAACTACGACCACCTGTATGGTTTTTCCCCCATGACCCCTGCCGAGATGGAAGCACTGGCTGCCCGCTACCTCCCCATCCTCGACCCCCGCTACATCAAGGCCGTTTTTCACCCCACCAACGGGCAGTTGCTCGCTTTTATGGTGGGGCTGCCCAACTTCAGCCGCGGCATACAGCGCGCCCGCGGGCGGCTGCTGCCTTTCGGCTGGCTCCACATTTTGCGGGCTATGAAAAAAGCCAGCCAGCTCGACCTGATGCTGGGAGCAGTGGATAAAGCCTGGCGGCATCGCGGCCTGGAGGTGCTCATGGGGGTGGAAATGATGCGCACCGCAGCGGCCGGCGGCCTGTACAGAATAGAAACACATCTGGTACTGGAAAATAATCAGCCCATGCGGGCGGTGTACGAAAAAAACGGCGCAGCGCTCATCAAGCGCTTTCGCATCTACCAGCGGCCGCTTGACTGAGCGCAGCCGCAATTTCTGCACGAGATTTTCATACGCAGGTGGTGGTCATATCTGCAGGTTAACCTATATTTGTTGTACAGGCTCTGCCCAGGAACAGCAACGACCAAACGGGGACGACCTTTTCTACACGCACATAAAACAATCCAACACCATGGCAGACAGCAGCGATACGCAGCGATACAACCTCAAGCGCCGCGTCAATCAGTACCACGAGATACTTGAAAACACCCTGGACTACCGCAAATTGTGGAAGGAGGGACTGAGAGAAGCTATCTTTCAAAAGCTCAGCTCACTCACGCAACAGGTGGGACTGAAGGCAAGCATTACCTATCGGGATCAAATAGACAATCTCGAAGCCGTAGTTGTCAGTCTGGGCACCGTCGAAAGCGGCATCTCACAAAAATTAGGCGACTCCATACAGCGGGGACTCATCAAACACAACGGAGATCTCATCTACCAGCAGCTCTTCAACGGCAAGATTCTCGTCCTCATCAACTATCCTTTTATCGAGGGCTACGAAGAACCTACGCCGCCCAAAACCATCGCTATCTACCGGCCCGATGAACTGCAGGAGCCTTACTACCAGCGGCATCTCGAGGAATTTATTCAGGAAGTCACCCTCTGGGAAGACTATGATGATGACGAGCCTCACCAGCGCATAGGCTTTCAGCTCAACTTCGGAGCTGGTCAGCCAAAGCCGCTCAGCCCAACCGGCGCACCTGCCGCTTCGGACGAAAAAGGCGACTAATTTCAATCTGTACGGGCTACAAAGTCGGTAATGGTATGCCAAACCTCGGGGCTCTGAATGCTGTGCCCCAGTCCTTGGGTGAGCAGCAATCGGCTATTGTGCCAGGCAGCTTGCAGCGCCCGCCCGTCAGCCGGAGTAGCTGTCGCATCTTCTTGATCGTGGATAATCAGTGCAGGCTGCGACAATTGTGCCGCCAGCAAGGGCATCGAAAAAATGGCAGGATCAAAGCCGTATCTTTTCTTCAGCCATTCGTCCATGCGCTGCATGACGAGCGGGCTTACGCCCAAAATCTGCTGGTAGCGATCCAGTAGCCCGTCGAGATTGGCCGGGGTTCCCAGCAGCACCACCCGTTCTACAGGCGCTGAAGGCTGTAGCTTGGCGAGACAAAACAAAGTAGCCATAGAACCTGCCGAGTGCGCCACTATGCTGGCAGGTGCATACACATCCAAAGCTTTGGCCAAAAAACGCCCGTACTGCACAGCGGTAAACCGCTTGCCTCCGGAATAGCCGTGGGCGGGCGCATCCATGGCCCACACGTCGCAGCCGGCCTTGCGGAGCTCTTGCCACAGGCCAAACCAACGGCTGCTGTTGCTCTCCCAGC
>JAUMBM010000188.1:0-2692 GCA_032115735.1 Saprospiraceae bacterium | reverse complement strand
CGCGCCGGTAACGGTACAACACCCATCCCGCTGCCGCCAGATACAGGGGCAGCCAGCTGAGCTTGTCTCTCCAAAAGGGCATGACCGCGTCAAGCAGCGGGTGCGTCAGGCGGCTGTTGAACAGCTCAAAAATTTGATAGTCCGTGGCTAATATATCCATCATCGCTTTTGTGCCATCATAATCAGCCGGGGACTTTTGTCCGCTTCAAAGGGTCGCAGCTTATAATCCCCGAAAGTGTCGATGAGATCCAGTCCTGCCTGTTCAAACAAGTGCCGGAAATCATCATCATATAACAAAGCTACGCGCTCGGCAAAGTGATAGTGTCTGCCGCAGTCATCGAAACGTATATCTTTGACCAGCATCCCTTGCTGCGGGTAGCGTTCAATGTAAAAAGTCAACTCACCAACCTGCTTCTCCTCATGGGGCAGCAACTCCCGCAAGACAACAGTCGGATTGAAAAAATCCAGAAAAAAAATCCCGCCCCGAACGAGACCTGCCGCAATACTTTTGAGGGTGCGAAGATCGTCAGTTCGCCGCTCAAAATAACCAAAACTGGTGAAAAAACTAAAAATTCCGTCAAAATAATTGATCCTGAAAGGCTTGCGCATGTCGTGGGTGTGAAAAGCGAGCCGGTCTCGCGCATATTGTTGCGCATATCGTATGCTGGCAGGGGACAGATCGAGCCCCGTCACATCAAATCCCTTGTCTGCCAAATACTTGCTGTAGCGGCCTCTGCCGCAGGCAAGATCCAGCAAGCGGGCACCGGCCGGAGGTTGCCAGGCTTCCAATAAGTGGTCTATGAAGGCACGTGCTTCATTCTCATCGCGTTGCTTGTAAAGCATGGGGTAGTAGGGGGAGTCAAACCAGGCTGCGTACCAAGGGTCTTCGCCCGTCGGCATACGGCTCATCACACTTGTGTGGTGCATTTGATTGCTTTTGCCCTTGCTAACAACCAAGCACGGTAGAGGGTTCAGTAGCAGGTCGCTGCTTTTGCGGCGATGTACACGGAAATGCAAAGCCCGTATTATTTTTCGAAGAAAAATAATACGGGCTTTGTGCAAGCCATCGATTTGCCGGCCAGAGCCGGCAAATCGATGGCGCATGCGTATGGTTGAGATTGCGTTACAGCGGCGCCACTACCCCCTCAATCTGTCGGGGACTAAGCACCTCCAGCAGGAATTGCCGCGCTTCAGCCTCTGTGGTGAAAGGCGCCAGCAGCACGCGGAACATACCGTTGCTGTCGGGCTTGATGAGCACATTGCTGTAGCCCTTTGTATTGAGTTGCTCCAGCTGTCGCTGCGCATTGGCAATATTGGAAAAAAGACCTGTTTGCACACCGTAAGCACTCGCTGCTTTGGTTGCAGCGGGGGAAGAGTTGCCTACGCGCGGGCGAGCCTCATTGTCCCACTGAAAGCCCGCACCGCTCGGTTGCTGTGCTGCCGGAGGCCGCGGAGAAGCAGACTTGGGCGCCCACTCAGGCGCTTCTTCAGCTTCCTCATAGCCACCGCGCGCCTGCATGCTGCCGGGGTAGTTGACCGGCGTAGTGGCAGTTGCAGGAGCCCTTGGAGCAGAAGCCGCATAATAATCGGCAGGATTTTGTGCCGGCTGGCTTCCTCTGGCCGGCATACTGGCGGGTGCCATTGCATAGTCGCGGTCAATCGGCGGCACCGGATTTACGTCGGAATAACCAATGACCTGCACTTTTACCCGGGTTCTGCCAAGATGCACGATATCAAGGCTCTGTGCAGCTATCCAGCTGAGATCAATGACACAGTCGTCACAATAAGCCCCCCGGTCATTAATGCGCACATCTACCGATTGCCCGGTTTCATAGCGCGTGACGCGCACCAGTGTGCCTAAGGGGTAGCTGCGGTGAGAGGCCGTCATCTGGTCACGGCGATACACATCTCCCAGTGCTGTTTGCATATTGTCAAGATAATCAGCGTAGTAGGTTGCGAATCCCTCGGACATCTGCCCCTTAAGGGCAGCCACTTGCCGGCTGCTTTCAGATTGAATCGACTGCGAGTTGGTCGTAGGGTACTGGAAAGTCTGCGCTCCTAAGTCGAGTGACAGCGCCACCAGCAGCCATGTGCTAATATAAAAAATTTTCATGGGCTTGTAATTTATAAGCTTTTGTATCACCTATTTATCGTACAAAGGTAGGTCTTTCTTGCCAGCAGCGCAAATATTAACATTTTCACTGCGCAATCATCGCACAGGGGTTATATTTCGGCCAGCCTGCGTCTATCATGCCTCAAACAACAACCGCTGCCCGCGGCTTTGCTCAAAGAACTGTCCGTTGTCCCAGACCTTCTCGCCATTGACGAAGGTGGTGACGACCCGGCCTCTGAGCGTGCGGCCTTCGAGCGGCGACCAGCCGCACTTGTAGTATAGATTGGACGAATTGACCTGCCAGTGAGCCGCCGGATCTACCAGAATAAGGTCGGCATGGTAGCCCTCGCGCAGGTAGCCGCGGTTTCGCAGCCTAAAGCACTCTGCCGGCGCATGGCACATTTTCTCTACAATCCTTTCCAGACTAATGGCTCCTTCATGGTAAAAATGCAGCATCATGGGCAGCGCGTGCTGTACCAGCGGACCGCCCGACGGGCAGTCGAAATAAGATTGCTGTTTTTCGGCCCATGTGTGCGGCGCGTGGTCCGTAGCAATGATATCCAGCCGGTTGTCCAGCAG
>JAUMBM010000187.1:0-11643 GCA_032115735.1 Saprospiraceae bacterium | reverse complement strand
GTTTCACCATGGACCGACCCGTCTTACCATCGAGGTAGATCAGGTTGTAGGTAGTGCGTTCATCGTTCTTTTTCCATACATCGACATGGATAATATCTTTGCCCACGAAAGTTTTGTCGGCGATACGGGTGACAAGGAACTTACCATCCTGTCTGAACACGATGACATCATCGATATCAGAGCAATCGACAACGAACTCGTCCTTTTTGAGTCCCATGCCTACGAAACCCTCCTTTCGGTTGACGTACAATTTGGCGTTGTTGGCCACCACTTCGGTAGCTTGTATTGTATCGAAAGAAGTGATTTCGGTTCGGCGCTCGCGACCTTTGCCGTACTTATCGAGTAATCGCTGGTAGTAATCTATGGCAAACTCGGTGAGGTGCTCAAGATGGTAGCGAGTCTGCTTCAGTTCCTCCAATAACTTGGCAATCAGCTCATCTGCTTTGAAGCTGTTGTACTTAGAGATGCGCCGGATGCGAATTTCGGTGAGTCTGGTGATATCATCTTCGGAAATATTGCGCAGCAGTACGAGGCGGTTGTCGGCAGGTTCTGCCGCCTGATCGGGTGTCCTGACATACTTTCGCAGGCCTGTCACAATAGCCGGCATCACTTCTTCCCAGCTTTCGCACTCCTCTATGTCGCGATAGATGCGTTTTTCGATAAAAATTTTCTCGAGGCTGGCGAAGTGCAGTTTTTCTTCCAGTTCGTGCAGCAGTATCTGCAACTCGAGGCCCAGCAGGTTGCGGGTATTTTCCGTATTGACGCGGAGAATTTCCTCGACTGTAAGGAAATGCGGCTTTTCATTGACAATGACGCAGGCATTGGGAGATATAGGCGTTTCACAGGCTGTAAAAGCATAGAGTGCATCGATGGTCAAATCGGGCGAAGTACCCGGCACCAGTTCGATGACGATTTCCACCTCAGCGGCGGTATTATCTGTGATTTTTTTGATTTTGATTTTACCTTTCTCACCGGCTTTGATGACGCTGTCGATGAGCGAAGTGGTTGTTACGCCATAGGGTAGCTCGCGAATGGTAAGCGTCTTGGCGTCCGTCTTTTCTATGCGGGCCCGCACTTTGACGCGCCCGCCCCTTTTGCCACTCTGATAGTCGGTGACATCGATAAGACCACCCGTCTGAAAATCCGGATAGAGCGTGATTTTTTTACCCTGAAGCAGCTTGATGGAAGCCTTGATCAGCTCATTGAAATTGTGGGGTAATATTTTGGTGCTAAGGCCCACGGCAATACCCTCCACGCCCTGCGCCAGCAGCAGCGGAAACTTGACTGGCAGAGTTACCGGCTCCTTTTTACGACCATCGTAGGTAAGTTGCCACTGGGTGGTCTGGGGATTGAAGGTAACTTCCAGCGCGAATTTTGACAGGCGGGCTTCGATATAACGCGCGGCGGCTGCGCTGTCGCCGGTACGCACATCGCCCCAGTTTCCCTGTGTTTCTATCAGCAGATTATGCTGTCCGAGATTGACGAGGGCATCACCGATGGCGGCATCGCCATGCGGGTGATACTGCATTGTCTGGCCAATGATATTAGCGACTTTGTGGAAACGCCCGTCATCCATTTCTTTCATGGCATGGAGAATGCGGCGTTGAACAGGTTTGAAGCCGTCTTCTATGGCAGGCACTGCACGTTCAAGGATTACGTAGGAGGCATAGTCCAAAAAGTAGCCTTCATACATACCCTTGAGCGGGGAGGTGCGCACCTCGTTGACGGGTGCTTTTTCTTTCCCTGTTTCTTGTGTATCTGCTGCGTTATTTGCCATGTATCTTGGGTAACTACAAAGCAAAGATATGTTTTTTAAACAAAAACAAAAAAATATTAATTTAAAAATAAAATGTTTTAAAAATATCTGTTTTTGATTTTACAAAAACTCCAAGACGTGTATATAAGCAAAAGGCTCCTTGGCGGCAGCTGCCGCCAAAGAGCCTTTTGAGACATTTTTACACAAAAACAGCCCGCGCCATCCGGGCGTGGGAGTGGCCGAATCATGCCTTAGCTCCCTCGGCCTTATCGCGGAAAGTAAGCGAGAAGAGTGCGAGGATGAAGACGGCGATACCTGCGGGAATGAGCCAGACCGACTGCCAGTCGTGGCCGCCGTCGTTGGCATACATGTCGACGATATAGCCGGATACCACGGAGCCTACGAACATACCGGCGCCATAGGTGGCGAGGGTAATGAGCCCCTGTGCAGCACTTTTGAAGCGATCACCGGCCCGGTTGTCGGTATAAATCTGTCCTGTGACGAAGAAAAAGTCGTAGCAAATGCCGTGTAGGACGATCCCGAGGATGAGCATCCAGTAATTGCTGTCGGTGTCGCCAAAAGCGAAGAGCACATAGCGGAGTACCCAGGCAGCCATACCTACGAGCAGCATTTTTTTGACGCCCAGGCGCACAAAGAAGAAAGGCATGAGCAGCATGAACAGTACTTCTGACATCTGACCCATGCTCATCTTACCGGCCGCCTGTTGCATACCTGCTTCGTTGAGGAAGAGGTTGGTAAAATTGTAGTAAAAAGTCAGCGGCACGCAGATGAGTACCGAAGCGATGAAGAAGCTGAGGAAGGACCGGTCTTTGAGCAGAGAGAGTGCATCGAGTCCCAGCAGATCACGGGTAGTGATAGGCTCATCGCGCGGCTTGAGCGGTGGCGTGTGCGGGAGTGCAAAGCTGAAAAGGCCAAGCAGGAGGGAGGCACCCGCAGCCATCCGGAAGGTCAGCGAGAGTTGGTTGCCGCTTTCCCAGTTGTAATGGCCAATGATAAGGCCGGCAATAATCCAGCCTACGGTACCCAGCACCCTGACGCTGGCAAACTCCTTCTCGGGATTCTGCATTTGCCGGAAGGCGATGGCATTGACGAGCGCCAGCGTTGGCATGTACAGCACCATATAAGGCAGCACATAGGTATAGAAGTCTCCAAAATCGGTAGCTTTGGAAGCCTGCCAGAGCAGCGCAGCACCGACGAGATGGAGGACAGCCAGGATGCGCTGTGCCGGGAAAAAGCGATCGGCAATGAGACCTATAATGAAAGGTGCGATGATAGCGCCTATCGATTGAGTCTGATAGGCGAGGCCGATATCGACAGCCGATACACCCAGTTGTTTACCCAGAAAAGTACCCATGGTAACAAACCAGGCTCCCCAAATGAAAAATTCGAGGAACATCATGACCGACAGTTGAATGCGCGTGGATAAAACCATAGTCGTAGCGTTGAGGGCCGCCGGACTGGCCGGCGAGCCTGTGATGATATTTTATTCTAAAGATCGGATTTTGATATTGCGGTACCATACAGGATCGCCGTGATCCTGTAAAGCAATGTGTCCGCGCCTCGACTGTCCAAAGCCGGGCATTTCGCGGAATTTGCTGCCGGCGATGCGTTGCTGCCACTCGGGCGTAAACATTTCAAACTCGACCAGCTTGCGGCCGTTTAGCCAGTGCTGTACCTGGCCTTTATTGACGACGATGCGCACACTGTTCCACTCACCCGAAGGGCGCACGGTTTCATAAGCACAAGCGATGAGGTCGTACAAATCGCCTGCCCGGTGCTTTTCAAATGCCGCGTCCGGGTGGCAGGCATTGTCCAGCACCTGCATTTCCGGCCCCGTCTGCCAGGGGTACTGATAGTCTTTACTTTCGACGACATTGTACATGATACCGCTGTTGCCACAGGGGCCAATTTTCCATTCGAGGCGCAGTTCGAAATTCTCGTAAGTCCCCTGGCAGAGGATATCTCCGCCATCATCTGCCTGCCAGTGGCCATCTGCACGGCGGGTAGCATCGAGATAAAGTGCTCCCTGATCGATTTTCCAGCTGCTGCCGATAGAATTTTTTCCAAAATTATGCCAGCCGCTGGTAGACTTACCGTCGAAGAGTAGTTTCCAGCCCGCTTTTCTCTCTGTTTCGGAAAGCGTGTTGGGCGCAGGGGGTGCGGGTGCGGGTCTGCGGAAGCCCGGGTTGCCCTGTGGTATGCTGTTGAGCGTATACCAGGCCTCTGTACTCCATATCTCCTGCTCATTGGTACTTGTCCATGAATTGGGCAACCTGATGTAGACAACATGCTGTGGTTTGAGCCCTTCCAGTTCGAGGAATATGCGTTTGCGATCCTGCGAAATGTGTACCGACTTGACCGGCATACGCGTCAGGTCGAGTTTGGGGCCACCGTATTCGTGTGTAGGCTTGTACCACCATTGCTGCACGGTATAGGCTTCGGGCTCACTACCCAGGCCTTCGGCCAGCGGTTCGGTGAGCTCTATCTCCATACCGTCCGACTTAGCGCGGACGGCCAGCATTTCGAAGGTTGTTTTTCCGTTGTATTTGAGCCGCTGCAGGCCATACCACTGCTTACCGGAGTGCTGCCAGTTGCCAGTGGAGCCAATACCGCCCACGTAGAGTGCGGAATCTGGTCCCCATACCAGGCGATTGACACCTGACTCCAGGCCTTGCGTAAACCTGAAGAGGCAGCCCTGATACTCGCCGTCAATCTTTTCGACAAACACCCGCTTGACTCCTCCGTGCGTTACCTCACCATGAATCATCTGGCCTTTGTAAGGACCCACATTGAGATAAGAAGGCGTACTGGGTGAGTTGCCAATTTCGTCCTGCGGCAGCCACACCAAAGGTTGTTTGACGGGCAGTTGGGCAACTTTGACTGAGTCAACGGCACGTGAGCCGAAGAAGGCACCCGGCGAGACGTGCAGAATTTTGGAAGAAGGAAGCCAGTCGCCCTGGTTATCAGCAATAAACACCTCACCATCAACGCCTATACCCACGCCATTGGGCGTCCGTAGTCCTTGTGCGACGAAGTTGATCTTACCGGTTTCCTCGTGTATCTGTACGGCTTTGCCGCGATCCGGGATCTGCGGGTTGGCGCTTGCTCCGCCGGGCAGGATAGCGATGGCCAGGGCTGCATAAAAATGAGGTTTTTTATACGCCAGGCCGAAGGCAAATTCGTGGAAATTGGCGGATACCCGCCAGGCGTTGCTCAGGGTACGGTACTCATCGATTACTTCATCGCCGTCATGATCTATGAGTTGTGTAAGCTCTTGCTTTTGGAGCACATAGATCTGTCCTTCGACGACTTTAAGTCCGAGTGGTTCGGCGAGTCCGCTGGCGATTTTCTTGTAAGACATTTGAGCCGGATCGCCGGTGCTTACACCATCGATGATGAAAACATTGCCTTCAGCATCCCAGGTGCTGATGACCATGCGACCATCGGGGAGGAAGTCCATGCCCCCTACCTTGGGAGAAAACCCTTCGGGTCTGGCCTGGCTGAGATCAAAGCTAGGGTGAACGCCTGCGACAGCAGCGGCATCACCGGGTATTTTCGTATTGGCTGCCCAAGCCTTTGCACTGGCAGCAGGCTGCTGTTTGACACGATGGTGGAGCGCCATGGAAGGAGGCAGCAGCTCGAATTTTTGGGTATCGAAGGAGCGCCACTGCAGGGATACTGACCGTCCGCCGGCACCCTGGAAGTAGGTTATGCGAAAAGGATGATAGCCTTCTTTGAGTACCACTTCACCGTCTTGCGGGGTAGCACCGTGGTGGCCGTCATGGTCGATGACCAGCTGGTCGCCGATATACATGCGTGAGCCATCATCGCTGATCAGCCGGAAGGTATAATTATTGGTCTTGGGGATGCGCAGGTAGCCGACTGCTTCGAGTGCAAAATTCTCTGTGAGCTCGCCAAAATCTTCGCTCTCGGCGTGCAGTACCGGGATGATGCCTTCGACGATGGCAGGTTTATTGAAATCAATCTGGTTGAGCGAAGTCACACTGGGTGAGATACTCCAGGCACGCACGCGCACACCCGGCAGGAAATCTTCATCCTTGACGCTGTCGTCGGCCGTTTTGGCATCAGACTCCTTAAATCCACCGGTCGCCTGCACAGAAGCCAGACTTTCTTCCTGCTCCTTATCCATGTCCATGATATACTCGACCATGGCCCGGATGTCCTCCTCGGGCGTATCCGGGTGCGGCGTCATAGCAGCCTCGCCCCACACCCCGTTGCCGCCATTTTTCACCTTGCCGATCAGCATGGTCACATTTTCGGGCGTATTGCTGTAGAGGGTAGCGATATCCATATAGGAAGGCCCTACCGTTTTAACAAAACTATTGTGGCAGGTTTTGCAGTCGCTGCGCGAAATGAGGCGCAAGCCCAGCGGCACAGCGGCAATTTCTTCTTCCCCGACGATTTTGTTGGCATTGGGTATGAGCGGCTCGCTGACGAACAGAGCAGCGAGGCGGGTGCTACCCGGTGCGTTGAGCGTCAATCTGCCGGAGACGTCGACCGCCTGAATCTCACCGCTGACGACAGGATTGATTTTCTCCGCTTTCCATTGCCCGTCAGTTTTGACGCTGGTAGGAGAAGGGATGCTGGAAAAATTGGTAAGGAATACCAATTCTGCTCCTGCAGGTACCTCCTCTGCACGGAATATGCGTTCGAAGCCAGTCTGACCGGCATCATTGGTAAAATATTCCGGTTTTTCGCTCACCGGGATGACGCTGCCGTCTTTGAGGATCAGCTCGTAGTTGACCTCGACCTGACCGTCCCGGAAGCGGTGGCCCCGGTATCGGATGGCAGGCACTTCCTTTTGGCCATTGCGAACGACCTCCCAGGGCTGCTGGAATTCATTTTGCAGCCAGGTATCGCCCAGACTGCTGGGCTGAGGGCCATGGACCGTGGTGTAGACGGCGCCGTCAAAATTGACGCCTCCCTTCCACGCTTTGTACAAGGCTCCGTTTTGAGCACTGTACGCTACCCACAAGTCATCGTTGAGTGCGATGGAGAGAATTCTGGGAATAGAATCCAGTACTGACCGAAAAACCCAGGGGGTATGTGCGCGCTCATAGGCCGGAGCCTCTTTGCTGCAGCCACTTGCGAGCGCAATGGCGAGAAGCAGTGCGGGGATAAATTTCAACTTGGACATAAATTTTGTATTTCTCGTGCAAACCGAGGCAAAAAAACAAAAAAGAGAACACTTTCCAAACATATTTTTTAGGCTAAGCTGCTGATTGCCCATATTATCATTTGAGACACGCAAGAGAAAGGAATTCCTCCGCCCAAATGTGCCATCCCAAAAGAGCAGAAGGCATAAATAATCATGCCCTTGACCGCGCGTACAGGTTAAAAGTCATTGGTTACATCTGCAAAAAGCGTTTATCTTTAAGCAACCAAAGGAAGCAGCCTGAGGGCGGGCGTGCCCGCCCTGCAAGGCTGTGATTTTTTTTCAAAATCTATCTAATTAACATGTTCAGGGAAAGCGCCTTTACAAATGCAGATGCTGTCTCGGCGAGCCGGGCAGACCTTAACCAATGGGTAGAAAAAATTGCCGCTTACACCGAGGCGAAGGATGTATATTGGTGTGACGGTTCGCAGGAGGAGTACGACCGGCTGTGTGAGCAGCTGGTAGCCAGCGGGACATTTATCCGGCTCAATCAGGAAAAACGGCCCAACAGTTTCGCCTGCTTCAGTGATCCCAGCGACGTAGCGCGGGTGGAGGACAGAACCTTCATCTGCAGCCGCCGCCGCGAGAATGCGGGTCCAACCAACAACTGGATGGAACCGCGGGAGATGAAAAACATCCTGGAAGACTTGCTGAAAGGTGCCATGAAAGGGCGTACGATGTACGTGATTCCTTATTGCATGGGGCCTGTGGGCTCTCCTTTCTCCAAAGTGGGGGTTGAGATTACGGATTCGCCGTATGTGGTAGTGAACATGCGCATCATGACGCGCATGGGTACTCAGGCGCTGAATCTCATCGATGCCGGTCAGGAGTACGTCAAATGTCTGCATTCCGTTGGCGCACCACTTGCCGAAGGGCAAGCCGACGAAGCGTGGCCATGCAATCCTGCGGTCAAGTACATTGTTCATTTTCCGGAAGAGCGCTACATCGTTTCTTACGGTAGCGGCTACGGGGGCAATGCCCTGTTGGGCAAAAAGTGTTTTGCCCTCCGCATAGCGTCGGCTATGGCACACGAGGAGGGCTGGCTGGCAGAGCACATGCTCATTATGGGCGTTGAGTCGCCTGCCGGCGAAAAGACCTATGTGGGCGCTGCTTTTCCCAGTGCCTGCGGCAAAACCAACTTTGCCATGCTCATCCCTCCACAAGGGCTTGACGGCTGGAAGGTTACCACTGTCGGGGATGACATTGCCTGGATCTTCAAAGGGGAGGATGGCAAGTTGCACGCCATCAATCCCGAAGCGGGTTATTTTGGGGTAGCGCCGGGGACCAATGAGAAGACCAACCCCAATGCTATGGTGTCTGTCAGGGCCAACACAATTTTTACCAATGTAGCGGTTACGGCTGATGGTGATGTGTGGTGGGAAGGCATGACCAAGGAGCCGCCGGCGGGGCTTACCGACTGGCGCGGGCTGGCATGGGATCCTGCGTCGGGCAAGCCTGCTGCTCACCCCAACGCTCGCTTTACGGCTCCTGCCGACCAGAATCCGGCCATTGATGCCGACTGGGACAATCCTGCGGGCGTTCCGATTGCCGCTTTTGTTTTTGGCGGCCGGCGCAGCACGACTGTGCCCTTGGTATACCAGTCCTTCAACTGGAACTTTGGGGTCTACCTGGCGGCTACCATGGGTTCAGAGATGACCGCTGCAGCTTTCGGAGAGATTGGCAAGGTAAGGCGTGATCCTTTCGCGATGCTGCCTTTTGCAGGCTATCACATGGCCGACTACTTTAACCACTGGCTTGATTTTGGACGCAACCTGCCCAATCCGCCCCGCATTTTTGGTGTCAACTGGTTTAGGAAAGATGAGCAAGGCAACTTTATGTGGCCGGGCTTTGGCGAAAATATGCGCGTGCTGAAGTGGATAGTACAGCGGGTGAAAGGCCAGACCTCGGGGGTTGAGAGTCCGATTGGCTGGATGCCCCGCTACAAGGACATGGACTGGACAGGTGTAGAAAATTTCAGCCAGGAGGATTTTGCTGCTGTTATGATGGTAGACCGGGAAGCCTGGAAAAAAGAACTGCTGATGCACGAGGAACTATTTGCGCAGCTGTATGACCGGCTGCCGAAGGAGTTCCTGTTTACGCGTGAGCTCCTGCTCTCGGCACTCTGGCGCTCTCCGGCGCATTGGGGGCTTGCCGCCGAGCGGGTGTGAGCAGCGTGCTTACAGTGAGATACATTAACCAAACGCTGTTGGCGGCTGCGTGCCGCCAGCAGCGTTTTACAATAGCCCTGCCGGGCGGGTTGCTGCTATGGAAAAAATGCTGTACGGGCTGGTGCTGGCGGGCGGCATGAGCCGCCGGATGGGTCAGGATAAAAGTCTGCTGGACTATCACGGCAAGCCTCAGTGGGTGTATCTGGCGGACTTGCTGCGGCCTTTTTGTCAAAAGGTATACGTGTCGTGTCGGGCCGGGCAGGCCTCCGGCTTTGCCGGCGGGCCTGCGGAGGTGCTGCCCGACAGGCATGAGGGGGAAGGGCCTTCGCTGGGGCTGCTGGCCGCGCAGGCGGCGCAGCCCGGCGCAGCATGGTTGGTAGTTGCCTGCGACCTGCCAATGGTCGACGAGGCCGCATTGCGGCAGCTGCTGGCCGGTCGGCAGCCGGACAAGGAGGCTACTGCTTTTTACAGTGCGGAGATTGACGGGCCTGATCCGTTGCTGGCCATCTGGGAGGGTCGCGGGCTCGCGCGCCTGGCGGAGGCCAGTGCGCGAGCCGCTACGGGGCCTTTTGCTTTTTTAAAAAAAGCAGAGCTGGCGCTGCTGCTGCCCGCCAGCCCCGGCATATTGGCGAATGCCAATACGCCGGAGGACAGGTCGCAGTGGCTGAGCCACTTGCAGCAGCGTAGCTGAGCAGGTTTTTTTACCCATAAACACAAGCCGCTGCGGCAGCTTGTGCCCTGCGGGCGAACTTATCGCTGGTTGGCAGTCAGCCACTTTTCGACGCCGGACATGACATCTGCCACGCAGCCCTGCTCGAAGGGGGAGCGCAGGCCAGCCAGTTCGACCAGCTCGAGGAAAGATCGGCTGCCGCCGGCCTGACACAGGCGCACGTAATTATTCCATGCCTGCTGGTGATTGACCTGGTCGAGTTGCCAAAACTGAAAAGCGCAAAGCTGTGCCAGGGTGTAGTCGATATAGTAAAAAGGCGATGAGAAGACGTGCGACTGCTTGTACCAATAGCCGCCGCTGTTGAGGAGCGCATTGTCGCGGTAGTTTCTGTGCGGCAGGTAGCGCTGTTCCAGTTCGCGCCAGGCCTGGTTGCGCCGGGCAGGAGAAGCCTCCGGATTATCATATACAAAGTGCTGAAATTCATCGATGGCAACGCCGTAGGGCAGGAAGTTGACCGCTGAGCTGAGGTGTGCGTAGCGGTACAAATCTGTATTGTCACCGAAGAACAGGTTCATCCACGGCCAGGTAAAGTACTCCATGCTCATGGAGTGGATCTCGCAGGCTTCGTAGGTGGGCCAGTTGTATTCGCTGATCCCCAACTGCCGACTGCTGAAGACCTGAAAGGCATGGCCGGCTTCGTGGGTGAGGACGTCGATGTCGCCGCTGGTACCGTTGAAGTTGCTGAAAATGAAAGGTGCTCCGTACTGGTCAATGTAGGTGCAGTAACCGCCGGTGGCTTTGCCGTCGCGTGCCACCAGATCCATGAGCTGGCGGCTGCGCATGAAAGAAAAGAAGGCGTCGGTCTCGGCAGAGAGTTCCCGGTACATCGTACCGGCCTGATCGATAATCCATTCGGGCTTACCCAGGGGTTGCGGATTTCCTTCGGGAAAGCGATAGTCTTCGTCGTAATAGAAAAGCTCACCCAGCCCGAGTCTTTTGCGCTGCGCTTCATACAGTCGGCTGGCCAGCGGTACGACTTGCTGCTGGATTTGCCGGCGGAAGCCGGCGACCATAGATGCATCGTAGTCGGTGCGCAGCATGCGGGTGTAGCCAAGCCCGGTGAAGCTTTGAAATCCGAGCTGACGGGCAATGTCGGTGCGCACCGCAACAAGTTCATCGAAGATGCGATCAAATTCGCCGGCATTGTCGGCAAACCAGGCCCATTTGGCCTCAGCAGCCTCTTGTCGCAGGCTCCTGTCGGAGCTCAGCTCTGCTGTCTGTATGGATGACAGGTTGTACACCTTGCCGCGCAAATGAATTTGAGCAGTCGCTTTGCGTTTTGTATATTCGCTGCTCAGTTGGTTTTCTTCCTGCAAGAGCGGGAGTACCTCCGGCTTAAAGGTGCGCAGGCTCATCTCCGCGATGCGGAAAAGCTGCTTGCCCCAGCGGGCCGTCAGTTGGGGTCGGTAAGGAGAGTCGAGAAGCGCGCGGTAAAAATCTGTTTTGAGCGCCTCAAAGTGGGGCATTTCCTGGTCGAAAAAATCGTTCTCTGTTTCGTAGAACGCATCCCGGGTATCAGCTGTGTGGCGTATGTAGCAGAGGTTGTACATGGTCGTAAACTCATCGCGCAACTGATATACCGACAGCAGGGCCTCTTCAGCGGCATCGAAAGACTGTGCGCCGCGAAAACGGTCGAGCGCCAGCAGGAAGGACTGCCTGTAGTCTTCCGACTGAGGGCGAAGGTAGGCGAAGTCCGAAAAAGGGCGCAGGCCATCAGCCTCCCCCGTAAAGATGTGTTTTTTCATTTACAAAGAGTTCAAATGAGTATCGCCTGCGAAATTGCATTCTTTTC
>JAUMBM010000186.1:0-7684 GCA_032115735.1 Saprospiraceae bacterium | reverse complement strand
TTGTACGCGATTCAGATGACATTTTCGAGAAAGCGATACGGGCACAGGTGCAGATAGCCATTGAAGAAGCTAATATACTGGTCTTCATGGTCGACGTAACTACCGGGCTTACCGATTTGGATGAACAAGTGGCCGACATGCTCAGGCGCGTCAAGAAGCCTGTTTATCTTGTTGTCAATAAGGTTGACAATTCTCAGCGACAACTGGAAGCCAACGAATTCTGGTCGCTGGGTTTCGAAAACACGTTTTTCCTGTCCTCCATAACCGGCAGTGGTACAGGCGAATTGCTGGATGCTGTTGTTGAGCATATTGAAGAAAATGACGAGGAAGCCCGCGAAATTCCGCGGCTGGCCATCCTGGGGCAGCCCAATGTGGGCAAGTCCAGCCTCACCAATGCATTGCTGGGGGAACAGCGTAATATCGTCACAGATATCGCAGGCACCACCCGGGACGCCATATCCACACACTACAAAAAGTACGACAAGGAATTTTTCCTCATCGATACCGCCGGTATGCGCAAGAAGGCCAAAGTAGAAGAAGACCTCGAGTTTTATTCTGTCATGCGCGCTATCAAGGCGCTGGAAGAGTGTGATGTGTGCCTGCTGATGATTGATGCAACCCTGGGAATGGAATCTCAGGACATGAATATATTCCGGCTGGCACAACGACGCCACAAGGGTATCATTATTTTGGTAAATAAGTGGGATCTGGTTGAAAAAGAGACCAACACAGCCCGGGATTTCGAGCGCGTGATCAAGGAGCGCGTAGCTCCCTTCACAGATGTTCCGATCATCTTTATCTCTGCACTGGAGAAGCAGCGGATCTATCAGGCGATTGAGACAGCCTTGCAGGTACATGCCAATCGCTCGCGCAAGGTCAAAACCTCTGAGCTAAATGAGCACATGCAGGCAGCTATTGACCGATTCCCTCCGCCTGCCTACCGCGGTAATTTCATCAAAATCAAATACATTACGCAATTGCCGCTGGCTTATCCGGCCTTCGTATTCTTCTGCAACCATCCCAAGCAAATTCGGGAGGACTACAAGAACTATCTGGAGAACCAGCTGCGTAAGCATTTTGATTTCAACGGTGTGCCTATGTCGTTATTTTTCAGACAAAAATAAAGAGGCCACTGACATCCGCCTGACTGTAGCCGATCTCATTGGCTGGCAGCATACGCGGATCCGGGACGCCATTTAGCCTTCATGACAGAAGCCAACAGATATAAAATCCGAAGTCGGGGCCGCTACGGTTATATGGATGAGCGGGCAGCCACGGTAATAGAGCCGCAGTATCTGGCTGCTGAAGCTTTCGTCAACCGTTTTGCCAAGGTACAGTTGCTCGACTACTGGGTACACCTCGATTTGTGGGGGCGGCCGCTGCTGAAGCATTTTTTTCGGCAAATCGGCAACTTTGAATCGGGCTTGTCCAGGGTACTGCTGGCGCAGCAATGGGGGTATATTGATACGAGCGGTGAACTGGCCATCGACTGCTTTTTCGATATCGCATTTGATTTCAGCGAAGGGCTGGGCGCAGTAGGCATGAAAGGGCGATACGGATATATTGACCCTACAGGTCACTATGCCATAGATCCTGTCTATGATCACGCTATGCCTTTTTTTGAGGGGATGGCTCCTGTGAAACTGGGGAGCCAGTACGGGTATATCGACAATGCCGGTCAATGGCTCATAGAGCCTTCTTTTCAGCTGGCACTGCCATTTACCGGTTCGGCAGCCGTCATCATCAGCAATAATCGCTGGGGACTCATCAGCCAGCAAGGCAAGGTGCTCATTCCCCCGCGACTGCCCTGGCGCGAAGGGGAAATCCCCGTACACTATTATGAAGGGCGTACAGCCATTAAAGTCAATGAGCGGTATGGCTTCCTCGACGAGGAAGGAAAATGGGCTGCCTCACCTGTCTTTGAGTGGGTCGGTGATTTCAGTGAAGGCCTTGCCGCTGTTAAAGAAAACGGACGCTATGGCTACCTCAATCGCACAGGAGAGATCGTAATCCCCTGTACGCTGGAAGGCGCCGGCTTGTTCGTTGGCGGGCTGGCGCCGGCCAAACGCAACGGACAATGGGGTTACATCAATACTAACGGTGACTGGCAGATACCGCCCGCCTTCTTATCTGCCGATACATTCAGCAATAAGCTGGCCCGCATAAGCCTCCTCAATAACCGATGGGCCTACATCAACGCGACCGGCCAATCTGTCTGGGAAGAACGAAACTAAGTTGCGTGAAACACACAGTCTCCGGCATCCGGGATACCAGAGACTGTGTGTTTGAATATGCTATCTTGGTAAGATACCGCTTTGCAGGCGCTCCTAGTACTGCAGCAGTTTTTCCACCGCCTTCGTGAAACGGTTTACCGGCATAAATACCTCTCGCTCGATGGTTGGCGAGAAAGGAATCGGCGTATCAAGTCCGCCTACCCGCAGTACGGGTGCGTCGAGGTGCCGGAAAAGGTGCTCACTGATGTAAGCTGCTATTTCACCACCTATGCCCCCGACCAGCGTATCTTCATGTAAGACGAGTACGCGATTGGTCTTTTTGACGGTCTGGTCGATCGCCTCGTAGTCTAATGGCAGCAGCGTACGAAGATCCAGAATATCGGCATTGATACCTTTGGACTCGCATAAGCGCTTGGCCCAGTGGACACCCATCCCATACGTAATAATAGACAAGTCGGTGCCCTCGCTCACCAGCAAGGCCTTACCAATGGGCGTAGTGTAGTAGCCTTCAGGTACTTCCGCGCTGATTTGCCGGTAGAGCGCTTTGTGTTCAAAAAACATGACCGGATTGGGATCATCAAAAGCAGCAAGCAGTAATCCCTTGGCATCAACGGGATTTGAAGGAAAAACAACCTTCAGGCCGGGTGTATGAAAAAACCAGGCTTCATTGCTCTGGCTGTGAAAAGGCCCTGCCCCTACACCACCACCACTGGGCATACGGATAACTACATCGGCATTTTGTCCCCAACGATAATGAAGTTTAGCCAGATTGTTGATAATCTGGTTGAACCCACAAGTCACAAAGTCGGCAAACTGCATCTCGACCATAGATTTCCATCCCTTGAGGCTAAGTCCCAGGCCAACGCCCACGATAGCACTTTCACAGAGCGGGGTGTTGCGCACCCGATCGGCACCGAAGGTATTGAGAAACCCATCCGTAATTTTGAAAGCACCCCCATAGGCCGCAATATCCTGACCCATGAGTACCAGCTTCTCGTGCCGCTGCATGGCCACTTTCAGACCATCGCTGATTGCATCGATATAACGCATATCACGTCTGCCCGCCCCGGCAGCCGGGGGTGCAGGTACGGGGGTGAAAGGAGCATATACGTCAGCCAGCTCCTGTTCCTCTGTCGAATGAGCTTCCGGCTGTGCAAAGGCTACTTCCAGCGCAGCCTCTATTTCTTTTTTGATTCGCTGCTGGTACTTCTTTTGCAACGCCTCCGTCAGCAGGCCGATCTCTGTCAGATAGTTGATATAATTCTGCAGCGGATCTTTTTTCTCCCAAATTTCAAACAGCTCTTTAGGTACGTACTTGGTGCCTGAAGCCTCCTCATGTCCGCGCATGCGGAAAGTCATACACTCCAACAGAATGGGCTCGGGCTTCTCCCGCATCTCGGCGGCCAGCTGGCGGATGGTATTAAAAACTTCCAGAATATTATTGCCGTCAATGATCAGGGAACGCATACCATAGCCAGGCCCTTTTTCGGCAATATTATTGCAGCGGTACTGTTCGTGCGTTGGTGTCGACAAGCCATAACCGTTGTTCTCGACGACAAAGATGACCGGCAATTGCCAGACAGCTGCAGTATTCAGTGCTTCGTGAAACTCCCCTTCGCTTGTACCACCCTCACCAGAGAACGCAACGGAGACACGCTTATCCCCTGCCAGTCGATTGGCCAGCGCAACACCGGCACCCAGAGACAGCTGAGGCCCAAGATGCGAAATCATACCAACGATGTGGTGCTCCATGGAACCGAAGTGGAAGGAACGGTCCCTACCCTTGGTGTAGCCCGTCAATGTCCCCTGCCACTGCCCAAATAGCCGGTCGAGTGGCATTTCGCGGGAAGTAAAAACACCCAGATTTCGATGCAGTGTAAAAATGATCTCATCCGGCAGCAGCGCGCGCGTGATACCAACACTGATGGCCTCCTGTCCAATACCCGAAAACCACTTGCTCACTTTACCTTGCCGTAGCAACTTAAGCATTTTCTCTTCAATCATCCGGGGACGGAGCAGATGCTCATACAAATCCAGTAGTTGCTCGTCGCTTAAGGAAGCGCGATCATATTGCATAGCAGAAGAATGGAAAGCCGTCATGGTATTTGGTTAGGTTCTTCGATTTTATCGCAAAGGTAGTACGGTCGTGGCGAGTTGCCAACAAAGGAGGGCGGAGAATGAGGCTTTGTCTCAAAGTAAATTACATCTAAAAAACAAGGACAAACCCTTTTACAGGCAGGCTTTGACAGCTGCAACTGCCAAAGCCTGCCTGTAAAAACGCTTTTTTACCCCGGGAAGAAGCCGGAAAAAAATCTATTGGTTATTCTCTTCTGTTGTCGTATTGACCTTGAAACTGTCCCAGAAGTCTTGCCGCTTTTTGCGACGCAACTCCCTGCGGTACGCCCTATCTGCTAATTCCATGATTCTTACCTGGTAGCTGGCCTCATCTTCATCCGACTGTTGGGGATTTTCGAGCTGCATACGCTGAATAATCTCATAAGGAATCTGCGAGGGATCGAATCCATCAGCACCCTCATCCTCGTACAGCTGCATATACTCCTCTACGGAAGGCATCATATCAAGATAGCCCGGACAATCGAAGTGCTCTGCCATCATATCCGTGGGAGGAGAAAAATAGCCCCCCTGCCAGACTGCCAGCGCCGGATTACGCATAATTTCACGCATAAACGAACCCCAGATGGGCAAGGCCGTGGAGGAGGCCTGCCCTTTGTTGAGCGTCCTGAAGTGTACAGAGGGCAGCTCAGACCCTACCCATACACCTACCGCCAGTCTGGGGGTATAGCCGAGGAACCAGCCATCCGCCTGATTTTGAGAAGTTCCTGTCTTGCCCGCAATGCTGCCGGCGATGCTGAACTCACCCCCGCGAAGCTTACTGCCTGTACCCCGGTCAACAACTATCTGCAGAAGGCGGGTGACTGCGTCGGACACGTTTGCGTCCAAAACACGCTGAAAAGTAGCAGGATCTGGCCGGCTAAACCGATGAAGCACCCTACCGTCAGCTGTCTCTATCCTGTCGAGATAGTGTAATTTTGAGGGCCTCAATCCCCGATTGGCAAAGGTAGCATACATGGTTGTCATCTCAATCAGACTGGCATCGATGGCGCCCAGGGCTGTAGCAGGATATGCAGGTACCCAACCCTGATCGACACCCAGCTGCTTAATCATGGAGGCAACATTTTCGAAACCCGCCAGTTGAGCAATCGCAACGGCCACTGTATTAATTGACTTGGCCATAGCCCCATGGATAGAGTAAGCTCCCTCGTAGACACCATTGCTGTTGCGAGGCGTATAGTTCTTATAGTCCTGATAAACCACCTGGGTATCCGGGAAAAATTGACAAGGCTCGATTACACCCTGCCTGAGCGCCTCCGCATACACCGCCGGTTTGATGGTTGATCCCGCAGAGCGACGAGATTTCACATGATCGTACTGTATGAACCGCTGAGAGATCCCCCCAACCCAGGCACGTACCAGACCTGTTTGTGGCTCAACAGCCAACAAGCCTGTGTTGAGTAACGTCAGGTAGTACTTCAGTGAGTCAGTCGGACTCATGAGCGTATCCACCGCTCCACCATCCCAGCTAAAGATGGTCATCGGAATTTTTTTATTGAACTCACGACGGATACCAGCATTGCTGTAGCCGTCTTTCTTCATCTGCTTGTAGCGATTGCTGTTGACAGTGGCACTTTCCAGTACACTTTCACCCCCCCAGGCCTCGCGACCTTCCCAGTCTTTATAGAAATTTTCCTGAATGACCGGCATTTGCTCCGCAATAGCAGCCTCGGCATACTTTTGCGCACGGGAATCAATGGTCGTGAAGATCTTCAGCCCGTCGGTATATAAGTTATAAGGTGTTCCGTCCTTTTTGGTATATTTCTCGAGCGTTGCCAGCACTTCAAGACGGAGATGCTCGCGGAAGTGCGTAGCCGTCCCCTCGTTGTGACCCTGCTTTTGATAATCCAGCCGGATGGGCTTTGCCTGCAGCCTTCTTGCCTCCTGTTCAGACAAGTAGCCATACTTAGCCATTTGACCAAGCACCACGTTGCGGCGCTCCCGGGAACGTTCGCTGTTGATGCGGGGGTTGTAGAGCGTGTTCCCTTTTAGCATACCCACAAGTACTGCCGACTCCTCTATTTTGAGATTTTTGGGCTTTTTATTAAAAAAAAGCTTGGAAGCCATTTTGATACCGAAGACGTTATCGCCAAAAGGAACTGTATTGAGATACAGATTGAGAAGCTCATCTTTGGTATATATATTCTCCAGTCGACGTGCCACAAAAAGCTCCCGGATCTTATTGGTAGGCAAGTTCAGTACAGGATAGGACTGTCGGGGATAAAGGTTTTTGGCAAGCTGTTGACTGAGCGTACTACCTCCGCCGGAAGAATCGTCCATCAACAAAATAGACTTGACCAGCACCCGTATCCAGGCGCGAAGGTCGATACCACTGTGCTCAAAAAAGCGAGCATCCTCCGTAGCGATGAGCGCCTCTTTGAGATGCTTCGGAATTTCATCCTCTGAAGCTACGGAGCGATTCTCGATGAAGTAGGTTCCCAGCAGCTGACCATCGGCAGAGATGACTTCCGATGCCTGGTTATTACGGATATTCCCCAGTTCGTAATAATTGGGCAGCGGGCCGGAGACCCCCAGATAGACGGCGACGACCAGCAAGAACATCATAACGACCACCAGGCCTGCGCCGGCGATCGCCAGATGCAGTGCCTGCTGTACCTTTGAACGCCCGGCAAACCATTTATCCCAAATATCGAGTAACCATTGGGCTAGCTTACGCGCACTCCCCCAGATAAAATTCACTGCTGGTTTTTTCTTTCTTTTGCTCATAATAAGCGCTTCGTCATCTTGTCTGTATGCCTGGCAATCAGCCCGCCCTGTTGCAGGCAGGTATTGGATCTGAAAACCAATCTCAAAGCTCTAAGCATACAAAGATAAAGACGATTTTGTTTAAAAACTATTTGTTTTTGTTTTTTTTATTAAAAACAAAACAACTTCTGCGTGAGCGGGTACGGCCTGCAGTTCTCATACGCCATTGCGAGCCGGAAGTGTACATCAGGTTGCGTTACCAAAATCAATTTCGGTATTATCACCAATGTTGAGACTCTGTTTGATCCCTGTGATTGAAGTATCATTACCAACGATAGACCTGTGCAGAATGACCTCGCGGATGCTGGTATAATTTCCTATAATAGAATCTTTTACGATAGCATTTGACACTTGTACATTGTTGCCGATAGTTACGTGGGGACCAATGATTGCATGCGAGATCTGGCAATTTTTGCCGATGCTTACAGGATGGATGACAATGGTATTATCGTAAGGGCCCGGATCTTCGGTAGCGTAGCCGATACGATCCAGGAAGATAGCATTGGTATCCAGCAGGACAGACTTTTGACCGCAATCGAACCAGTTATCCA
>JAUMBM010000185.1:0-3340 GCA_032115735.1 Saprospiraceae bacterium | reverse complement strand
CTGAAGGCTCATTGGCCGTTGCCGCATCTGCGATCCCCAGGGCCAACAGTTTTTCTGCCGTCGGTTGTCCGATAGCGATCACCTGCTGTCCTGGCTGCTGGGTATAGCGGTTGTAGTAGGCCTGTGCATTCATGGGGCTGGTAAAAATGAGGTAGTCGCAGTAGGGAATCTCAAACGCCATGCCGGGCTGATTATCATAGACGACCAGCGGGTAGCTGTCGACCTCCCCGGCTATGATTTTTTCCAGCGCCTGCCGTGAATGCTGAGCCTGCGGGAAGAGCACACGACAACCTTTGGCACGGGCAACAAACTCGGCTGCCAGCGTAGTCGCAACACCATCCCCGACAAAATCAGCTACCAGCCCCCGATCTTGCAGTGCCCTGGCAGTACCCGGCCCCAGCGCTGCCCAGCGCAAGGCTGGCGACAGAGGCTGTTGCAGGCCTTCAAAAAAACTATGCACCGCCTGCGCGCTGTAAAAGAAAACCCAATCGAAGCGGGCAGGCAACACAAACGGTACAGGACTGAACGCTACCAGACTCTGGTGGACAATCTGCCAATCATCGCCCAATTGCCAGAAGGGGCTGTCTGCTCTCAGGAAGCGGGAAATGAATACACGTGGCAAAGCTTCAATCATTTACATAACAATAATCACCCGGTGGCTGATCCTTGTCAGCATTACAAATGTAAGCTTTTATGTACCTTTCGGCCAGAATTTAACCAAATGAGAGCGATTATGTCTGTCCACTAGTAAAATCAGTCATCATGTACCCCACTATCAACTATGTGAGCCCGGCCGAAGCCCTGCGCTATATCAAGTCGGGCGACCGCGTTTTTGTCCACGGAAGTGCCCATACGCCCACCTACATGCTCCGGCATCTGGCCGAGCGCGCGCCGGAACTGTCGGATGTAGAGCTTGTCTTCATCAGCGTTTTCGGAGAGATTTTCGTTGACAAACCCGAATTTCGCAACAGCTTCAAGCTAAACAGTTTATTCGTTTCGGCTCCTATCCGGCAGGACGTTGCGGAAGGGCGGGCAGACTATGTGCCTGTTTTTCTGAGTGAAATTCCCGAGCTTTTCAAGCGCAACATTCTGCCCATCAATGTGGCTATCGTGCAGGTATCTCCGCCTGACAAGCACGGCTACTGTTCGCTGGGGGTGTCTGTAGACATTGCGCGTTGCGCTGTCAACACAGCCCATTTCGTGATTGCGCAGGTCAACCCGCAGGTTCCGCGCACCCATGGCGACAGCCTCATCCATGCTACCCGCTTTACGGCTATGGTGTATGCCGACGAACCTCTGCACGAAAACAACTTTGGTGAAAAGGTGACCAGCACAGAACATGCCATAGCGCAGTACATAGCCGAACTGATTGAAGACCGCAGCACCCTGCAGATGGGGATTGGCGCCATACCGGATGCCGTACTCAGCAGCCTGCACAACCACAAAGATCTCGGCATACACACAGAAATGTTTTCCGACGGCCTGCTCCCGCTGTTTGAGAAGGATATTATCAACAACAAATACAAGGTCATTCACCCCAACAAGACAGTGGCCGGCTTTTCTATCGGCACGCGGGCGGTGTATGACTATGTAGATGACAACCCAGCCTTTGCCTTTCTGGATATTGACTACGTCAACGAGCCCTCTGTGATACGCCGCAACCCCAAGGTTGTAGCCATCAACAGCGCCATTGAAGTGGATCTGACGGGGCAGGTGTGCGCCGACTCCATCGGCACCTACCAGTATTCGGGGGTAGGCGGACAGATGGACTTTATGCGGGGCGCAGCGCTCAGCGAAGGCGGCAAGCCCATCATTGCGCTTACTTCCCGGACACGCAAGGGCAGAAGCCGGATTGTTCCTTTCCTCAACCAGGGGGCAGGCGTAGTTACGACCAGGGCGCATGTACATTATGTTGTCACAGAATACGGTGTTGCTTATCTTTATGGCCGCAACCTGCGGCAGCGTGCCCAGGCGCTCATCCACATCGCCCACCCGGACGATCGCGAGGCGCTGAGCCAGGCTGCTTTTGAGCGGTTCAAGATTTTTATATAAAACACTAACGTTCATGCGTCCGTATGCAATTTTTCTCCTGCTGTCAGTCGTCGCAGTGCTGGGACTGGCGTCCTGCAGCACACCCAAGGGCGGCAGCCGCCCTGGCAAGTCCGTAACCGTTTACCTGATCCGCCATGCGGAAAAAGGCGGCGGCAATAATCCCGACCTCACGCTGGAGGGTCAGGCGCGGGCACAAAAGCTTGCCCACTTTTTTGAGGAAATACGGCTGGATGACATTTACAGCACCGATACGCGTCGCACCCTGCAGACGGTAGAGCCGCTGTCGCAGAGCCAGCGGCTGCGCGTGCAGAAATACGAAGGCGACAAACTAGACCAGCTCACGCGGCGGCTGCTGCGCGGCAGAAAAGGCAGGACCTATTTGGTCGTGGGGCATGCCGACACGACGCCCAAACTGGCAGGCTTGCTAACCAACACGCCTCCCCTGCCCCAGTTTGGTGACAATGACTACGACAATCTGTGGATGGTGATCGATGCGGGCACGAAAAGAGCCCGTCTGGTGAAATTTAATCTTTAGTGTATCGCGTGCATTTTCTGCCTTCAGCAGAAAATGCACGCAACTATGCCTCCAGCTGGAGGCATATATACTTCATTTCCAAATAGTCATCTATTCCATAGCGGGAACCTTCCCGCCCAAAACCACTTTCTTTGATGCCCCCGAAGGGGGCTACCGCTGTGGAGATAAGTCCTGTGTTGACCCCTACCATCCCAAACGCCAACGCTTCGGCGACCCGAAAAATTCTGTTGACGTCCCGGCCATAAAAGTAAGCTGCCAGCCCGTAGTCGGTAGCATTGGCCAGTGCAATCACCTCCTCCTCTGTGCGAAAGCTGAAGACAGGCGCCACAGGACCAAAGATCTCGTCTGTGGCCATGGCCATATCTGCCCGCATACCCGTGATAACCGTGGGCTCAAAAAAAGTCCCTCCCCGGCTGTGTGGCTTGCCACCCAGCTCAAGTCTGGCGCCCTTGCTGACGGCATCGGCCAGCAACGCCTGCACCTTTGTCAGGGCAGCCTGGTTGATGAGGGGCCCTACACTAACACCCTCTTCCAGCCCCTCCCCTACGCTAAGGGTGGACACTGCCTCTTTAAATTTTTTTACAAAAACCCCAGCCACCGACTCCTGTACGTATATCCTGTTGGCACACACACAAGTTTGTCCCGCGTTGCGGTATTTGGAGAGCAGTGCTCCTGCCACGGCAGCATCGATATCCGCATCGTCAAAGACGATGAAAGGCGCATTGCCGCCCAGTTCCAGCGATAAGCGCTTGA
>JAUMBM010000184.1:0-2445 GCA_032115735.1 Saprospiraceae bacterium | reverse complement strand
ACAGCTGTCTGCCCAGTTGTCTGACAATCTGGGCAATATCTATCTGGCCAAAAAACTCATCGACGAAAAAGAGTACGCTACGGCACAAACCCTGCTTGAAAGTAGCTTACCCGTGATTCCACCCGGCGATGCCTACCACCAGGCATATGCGCGTATGTGGCTGGGTGAGTGTCTGTTCTATGAGCAGCGCTATCAGGAAGCGCTGACAGTGACCAAGCAGGCAGAGGCTATTGTCTACCGCTCCATGGACGTCGATACCTTTACACATACCTTATTTTTGCTCAACAACCTCGGAGCCATTCACGGTATGCTGCAACAGGAAGAACAGCAGACCAAATACTACCGACTGGCATTTGAACGCACCCGAAAGGAGTACAAATCCGGTAGTGCAGAATGGGCTGAAGGGTATTTCAATATAAGTAACAGCTACTATCGGCGCTTTATGACAGACTCCTGTCTGATCTATCTTGACTCAGCCCATGTGATTGCTGTCAGCACCCGCGACTACTTTCTTGAGTCGCATATCCTGCGCAATAAATCTGCAGCCCTGGCAAGAACAGGTGACTATGCCGAGGCTATTCGCACGCAGGTAAAAGCCCTCGAATACAATGAAGAACCGTTCGATATTATTGTTGGCCATTTAAATCTGGCGGATTACTACTTTTGCATAGGCAACTATGCTGAAACCAAGCAGTATCTTGACCTTTCACAGCAGCATCTTGCCCGGCAACAACGCGATGGTTCGCACTTTGAACTGGAAATGGCGCTTTACACACAGGGCTGTCAGCTATACGAAGCACTGGGCAACACTACACAGTTTGCCGATTATGCACGCCGCCTGCTGAAGGTAGCCAACGCTTCCCAAAATCCCTACCTCATCAAGGTTGCCCTTAATTACCAGGTTCGCTACCAACTGATGAGCGCCAACTACACGGAGGCTATGCGTCTCGCCCAACAAGCACTCCGCACCAGTCCCGGTTCCTATCCCGAGACGGACGGGACAACCCACAAGCTGCTGGCAGAAATGTATTACCTGTCAGGTCAATACGCGCTGGCAAGTTCGCATATTCAGCAGGCACTCAGTAATATCTGCACAGATTTTGGCCCCACTGCCCCTTCACAACTACCCAAAGTTTCCAACATATCCATCGTAGACAAGACGCTTGAAATTCTCGCGCTGCGAATCAATATATACACGCTCTGGTGGAAGCAAACAGGCAATGAAGCGTATGCCCGTACGGCCGAAGACACCTACATGCTGGCAGAGGATCTCTTTGACCAGCGGAGGAGTAAGATATACCACTCCGTTTCCCGGCAGGTGCTTGGCAGCCAAATACGGGAGCTTACGCAGGCTACTTTAGGGCTCTACTATGAAAAATATGAGCGGAGTCGTTCTGTGAGCTGGATTGAAAAGGCATGGTTGCTGATGGAAAACAGCCGTTCGCTGCTGCTGCTCGAAAAACTGCATTTCCGCGACGCCATCCAGGTACTCCCCAACGACAGACGTTATGAAATTGAGCGCCTGAGCTATCAGATCGCCGATGTTCAGTCATATCTGGCAAAGATACCTCCCTCAGATGCGGATTATCAACGCCTGAAGCGCAAGCTCGCCGATCTGGAAGGCCAGTGGACACAGGCAATGGCCAATTTGTCGGTCACCAATCCTTCCTTTTTCAATTGGATTCACCAGCGACCCAACACGGATCTTGCGGCGGTCATGCAGTTAATGGGCAATGACAATGAGCAACTAGTCTCTTACTTCGACGGCGACCGACAACTGTTTGCAGTAGCCATTGATGGTGGGCAGGCCAACTTTTTCAGGGTGGATCTGCCCGCAAGTAGTACGGAGATGATACAGGCGCTTCGACTGAGCATCAACAACCGCAGCCGAACCGCCTATCAGCAGCTCTATGAGCTTTATGATCTGCTGCTGAAACCGGTGCTGAGGGACAACAAAGGAAGCCGGCTGGCCATCATACCTGACGGCCCTTTCTGGTTGCTGCCCTTCGAAATATTACTGACAGCACCTGTTGGGTCTGGCAGAAATAGCTCCCTGCCCTATCTGCTGCGCACCTACACGGTCAGACTCATGTTTTCCTATCAAACAGCGCTCGTACAACAGCGGGAAAAGGCGGGCAGAACATACGCGCATACGATTCTCTCCATGGCCCCGGCAACCACGAATTTCAAAACTGCCCGGGCTGATGTCCCCTTTGTTACGGCTCTGCCAGGCTCCGTGACTACCCAGCGAAAGCTGTCGACTACTTTAGGTGATCGCGGCATCTTCCTGTCGGGCCCCGCAGCTACCGACAAGGCTTTTCGTCGCTGGTCCGGTGATGCCAGAATCATTCACATCGATACCCACGCGTTTTTGAATGACCAAACGCCTGATTATACCTGGCTTTTTTTCCAGCCCAGTGATAAAAAGGATCCCGGAAGCGGTAT
>JAUMBM010000183.1:0-2166 GCA_032115735.1 Saprospiraceae bacterium | reverse complement strand
CGGCAGCAGCCATGCGGCTCAGCGGCCGATCCCTACGGCCATGAGTACCGCTAAAGCGGGCATGCAGGCCAGTACGACCAGCTCTGCCACGATTAGCCGGCGTACCAGAGGCGGTATACTGACCTGCTCGCTGGCTTCCCCGCGTCCTTCGCGTATGAAGAATAGGGTGGGGTAGGCGGAAAGTAAGCCCAGCACACCGGTCAGCACCAGCTTGGTGATAAAAATCGGATTATCAGAATAATAAGTTGATGGCTTGCCGCCGGCCAGCCACATGCCCAGGCCTGCCCCTACGACGAGCAGCGAGGCCAGCCCGTAGGCAGCATCGATCAGTGACAGCCGCCGCAGCTCTGCGCGGCTGTGCACGGGCTTGAGCAACAACCACTCGCTGACCAACGATCCCGCCAATACGAGTATGCCCACAAAATGCAGGTAGCGGATGAATAAGTCTGCATACATAAGCGTGCTGTTTAGGATGTCTGTGCAAATTCAGGCAGCGCTGAAAGCATCTTTTTCAGGATGACAATCTGCCCGAGGTGGTAGTGCGAATGCTCCAGTATGCCCGTGAAATTGCGGAAGTACGTACCGTATTTTTCATCTGCAAAGGCGTCGTTCAGGCGGCTGTCGGGGAAGGCTTCTATCAGGCGGGCCAGCTGCTCGGCATCGTCCCACACTTTTGCCAGTACGGCCTCCCAGTCGGCCTGCGAAGCGACGGGCGGGTGGTCGAAACTGTACTTGTCGCGAGCCGTGAGTGGCTGCCCTTCCATCACCTGTCGTATGGCTGCCACGTAATAGTTGATGTGGTACACCAGCGCAAGCAGGCTGTTGAAAGAAGGTAGCTTGTAGACGGCCTGCTCCCAGCTCAGGTCCTGCACATGGGGTTGGAGCGATACGCCGGTGGGGTTGCCGCCAAAGTGCAGTTCGCGAAACTGCCGGGCAATTTGGGAAGTAATCTGCATACTAGCTGTTTTTACTGGATAATCGATGGCCGGGCCCGTAGTGAGCGGGGTGCGCTCAATGCCTCCTGCCCGGCTCGCCCGCTAAGGTAGTCATTTTTTACAGCACAATATGCGCCTGCCTGCCGGCTATGCCCGAAGGCCGTTCCTGTGGCTGTAAATCCCTTGAGGGGATATAAATGATAAAATTAACTGCGTTGATTTTCTGTTGGATTGAAAAAATATTCCGATAATAGCACGCAATTACAAATATTGTTGAATCAACGACCTGAGGTCGACAAAAAAGAGTTTATGGCAACAGACTGGACAAGGAGAAAGGTACTGCAGACGCTCGGGCTGGTAGCCGCGGGGGCCAGCGTCAAGGCGTCATCACTTCAGGCCATGCCTTATGAGTTTGACTATACCACGCTGCCGGCTACTTCCCGCAAAATCACCGCCATCGTGCTGGGCGCAGGGAGCCGCGGCAATGTCTATGGCAATTATGCGGTGCAACACCCCAACGAACTGGACATTGTAGGGGTGGCAGAGCCCATTGCTGTCCGCCAGGAGCGCTATTCGCAAAAACACAATATTGAGGCCGGCAACCGCTTCCAGACCTGGGAGCATGTCTTCAACAGGCCACGCTTTGCCGATGCCGTCATCATCACAACGCCTGATCATCTGCATTACGGACCTGCCATGAAGGCGCTCGAGATGGGCTACGATGTGCTGCTCGAAAAACCCATCGCTCAGACCTGGCAGGAGTGCAAGGACATTCTTGACCTGGCCAAGCGCAACAATCGCATCGTCGCCGTTTGCCACGTGCTGCGCTACTCGCCCTACTACCGCAAAGTGAAGGAGGTAATCGATTCGGGTGTGCTGGGTGAGCTGGTGAGCATCCAGCATTTTGAGCCTATCCAGCACGTGCACATGTCGCACTCCTTTGTGCGGGGCAACTGGCGGCGTGCCGCCGAAACCAACCCCATCCTGCTGGCCAAGTCCTGCCATGACCTCGATATGCTGCGCTGGTGGGTGGGCAAGCCCTGCCGGCAGGTGGCTTCTTTCGGCAGCCTCAAGTGGTTCAAAGCCGAAAATGCACCCGAGGGCAGCACCGCCCGCTGTACCGATGGCTGTGCAGTAGAAGGACAATGCCCGTATTCGGCTGTCCGCATCTATCACAAAGAGCGCACGTGGTTGCATCACTTTGACCTGCCGGAGGACAAAAATCTGCACG
>JAUMBM010000182.1:0-9850 GCA_032115735.1 Saprospiraceae bacterium | reverse complement strand
CTTGTATGAAATCAAAGCTTTCAGTGCGTGAGCAACCCGTGGCTTAACTCCTTGTCTCACACAACTTACCCCCTCAGCTTCCGCTTGTTGTCCGCATTCAAAAATTCAGCCCCGATTACATTCATAAATGTTTGCTTTTCAAATATTTTTAGCGTACATTTGAGAATACCAAGACGCTTGACATCGGACGCTGTGGAACTTCTTTGCCACCTTCGACATGGGTTGAAGGAGGCTCGTAGAAGTTCTGTATTGCGCAACAAAGTCGGTAATGCAAAATTACCTCCTGTCGATTTATCAGCTTAGCTGTAGTTGGCTTCTGCTTGACCAGTTTACTTTATCACCCAGCTTGGCAAGAACAACAACCCGTGGCGGCTGTGACCCTTCCGGACACAGGCGACGAGGGTTGCCACCAACAAACTTAAACATGGCTGGTATTAAAGATTTACTAAGTCTATGCTGCTGGATTGACAATACCAACAGCAGCCTCTTAAAGGAGGCCATGGCTCAATTCGCTGCCTGCTCGAGCAATGAGGGCGAGCAGGACGGCGGCGGATCGCTCTCCGATGAATGAGTCGGTTGTTTTTCCTTTGACCGGACGAGTACGGGCACATCATCGGCCATCTCCAATGATGGGCGTTGACAAATCGGCTTAATTATTGTATTTTCGCAGCTGAAGAAGCCACTGATACATGAACCACGCCAATTTTGTTGACTATTTGGAGCAGCCCACCCGTTTGCTTCAGCTCAATTATCAGGAACTCAAAAACCTGGTTATTGCCTTTCCGTACAGTCCGAACCTGCGCGTCATGCTTTGGCTGCGGAGTATCGTCGAATCGGATGGAAAGTCGGAGATACACCTGCAGCGCGCTGCAGGAAGTACATTTGACAGAGCACAGTTGCTTGCCCTGAGTAAACAATTTGCCCAGGCAAAGCTACAGCTCGCCGACTGGGCCGAATCGGCAGTATTGCCGGAGCGTTTGGAACTTCGAGCCACACCTCCCCCACCTCCTGCAGCAAGAACAAGCGAGCATACGCCCCTGCCTGCATCTGCCGCGATGCCTGCGGAGGATAAACTGTCCTTGTCTCAAATGCTGGATGAATTATCAGAAGCACTGGCTCAGCTACCGGCACAGACAACAGCGGAAACGGCAGAGACGAACAGCTTACAGGATGCAGTGCAATCCCCTGACAGTAAAACAACTGCCACTTTGACGGACACGGCCGCTGTGGCGGATTCACAACGCATTCATCAGATGATTGAAGACAGGAAGGCTGCCTCGCTGGCGCGCCTTAGCGCGCGTCGCCGCAGCGGTGCCGGCGCAGCACGGCAACAGCCGCCCACACGTGCCGATGAACAGCCGGCGCCGGAGGCGGTTGAAAATGCAGACCGCATTGCGCGCCAAAGTATCCGGGACAACACCGAAATCGCTTCCGAAGGACTGGCTTCCCTGCTCGTGCAACAGGGACAATACCAAAAGGCTATCAAAATGTATGAAAAGTTGTGTTTGGTATTTCCAGAGAAAAAAGATAACTTTGCCGCTATTATTGAAAATTTACAACAAAAAATCTAGCCATGCTTCCGGTACTGACCGTTTTAACCGCGCTGGTATGCATCCTGCTCACTACGGTAATTTTGATCCAAAACCCCAAAGGCGGCGGGATTGACTCCACCTTTGGCGGTGCGCAGGCTAATCAGATGCTTGGTGCAGCCAGACAAACCGACTTCATCGAGAAAATCACCTGGATTCTCGGAGCTGTCCTTTTTGTTCTCTGCATCGTCACTTCTATGCTTGTTGACAGCCAGGCGGCTCTGCAGCAATCACTCCAATAGCGATAAGCCCGGCTCAACGAGCCGGCTGCTGGCAAAAAAGCAAGAAGCCTCTGCTGTGTACAGCAGAGGCTTCTTGCTTTTTTGCCTACCCATAATGTCACTCCAACGACCGCAACACCGGCTACTGACTGACATTTTTTCCAAAAAAACATTCAAATCACTTAGTATTCTGCCGTTTTGTCACTTTTATTCAATTTGGCACAAAAGCTGATAAAGTAGGAATGTCTGCAGTGGAAAGGACGCTGTAAATGCTGGACAATTTATTTTATCAACTAACCATAAAATGCAATTGGCTTATGAAGCCCATAAATGACCGAGTAGTTATCAAACCCGCACCGGCGGAGGAGACCACCAAAGGCGGTATCATCATCCCTGATACTGCTAAAGAGAAGCCACAACGCGGAGAAGTTGTAGCCGTGGGTCCCGGTAAAGATGGCAACATGATGACAGTTCAGGTTGGTGATATTGTACTGTACGGCAAGTATGCCGGACAGGAGATCACTTATCAGGGTGTTGATTACCTGATCATGCGCGAGGATGATATCCTGGTGATACTCTAATCGCTGCATTGCTGCCTGCCAGTGCAGGCATACTATCTTTTATTTTTTGTTTTTTGTTACTCAAAATTTCAAACGAAATCAACCATGGCCAAAGAAATAAGTTTCAATAGAGATGCCAGAGAAAAGCTGCGTGCAGGGGTAGATGCCCTGGCAAATGCTGTAAAGGTGACCTTAGGCCCTAAGGGTCGCAACGTTGTCATCCAAAAGAGCTTCGGCGCTCCGCAGATTACTAAAGACGGTGTTACTGTAGCCAAAGAGGTAGAGCTCGAAGATTCCATTGAGAATATGGGCGCTCAGATGGTCAAAGAGGTTGCCAGCAAAACGGCTGACATTGCAGGTGACGGTACGACTACGGCAACCGTTCTTGCACAGGCGATGATTAATGCAGGACTGAAGAACGTCACGGCAGGTGCCAACCCGATGGATCTCAAAAGAGGCATCGATAAGGCTACCAAGGCTGTCATCGAAAACCTGCGCAAGCAGAGCGAAGTTATCGGTGACGACTTCAACAAGATCAAGCAGGTTGCGTCTATTTCTGCCAACAATGACGAGGAAATCGGCACCCTGATTGCCGACGCCATGAAGCGTGTGAGCAAAGATGGTGTAATCACGGTTGAAGAAGCCAAAGGTACCGATACTTATGTTGAAGAGGTACTGGGTATGCAGTTTGACCGCGGCTATTTGTCTCCCTACTTTGTGACCAATGCTGACGCTATGGTTACAGAATATGACCAGCCGTTCATCCTGATCTATGACAAGAAGATCAGCAATATGCAGGACATCGTGCCTATTCTGGAGAAAGTAATCCAGACGGGCCGACCGCTGCTTATCATTGCAGAAGATATCGAAAGCCAGGCATTGGGCGTACTGGTTGTCAACCGTCTCCGCGCAGGCCTCAAGGTTGTTGCTGTAAAAGCACCAGGCTTTGGTGACCGCCGTAAGGCTATGCTCGAGGACATTGCCATCCTTACCGGTGGTACGGTCATCAGCGATGAAAAGGGCTACAAGCTCGAAAATACGCAGCTCGGTGATCTGGGCAGCTGCGAAAAAATCACCATCGACAAAGACAATACGACGATTGTCAACGGAGGCGGTACCAACGATCTCATCCAGGCTCGTATCAACCAGATCAAGACTCAGATTGAGACGACTACGTCTGACTACGACCGCGAAAAGCTTCAGGAGCGCCTCGCCAAACTGGCCGGTGGTGTAGCTGTACTGCATGTAGGTGCACCTACGGAAGTAGAGATGAAGGAGAAGAAAGATCGCGTTGATGATGCCCTCCACGCAACACGTGCGGCCGTTGAAGAAGGTATTGTAGCGGGTGGTGGTGTAGCGCTCGTACGTACTATCGAGGCACTGAAAGATCTCAAAGGCGTCAACGAAGACGAAACCATCGGTATCGCAATCGTTCGTAAGGCACTGGAGTATCCACTGCGCACGATTGCCGACAATGCAGGCGTAGAGGGTAGCGTAGTACTCCAGAATGTCATCCATCAGACTGGCAGCTACGGTTACAATGCCCGTACTGACAAGTATGAGGATCTCAAAGATGCAGGCGTTATCGACCCAACGAAGGTAACCCGCATTGCACTGGAAAATGCAGCTTCTATCGCAGGTATGGTACTGACGACTGAGTGCGTTATCAGTGACAAGCCAGACAAAGACGGTGGTGCTGCAGCGCATGCACATGCCGGTGGCGGTATGGGTGGTATGATGTAAAATACATGTACGGAGCTGGCCGTAAATGCCAGCACCTGCTCAATGACAGCTCCCCCGGCCGGGGGAGCTGTCTTCATTTTGGGGCATCTCTGCCAGCCAACCCCTCCGCGGGCGCTTAATTTTTGACATCAGATTAATTTGTGTTATCCGCGCACATAAAATTCTTATCTTAGCGTTATACTTAGTCAAAAGCCTCTTTGTGCTGTCACACTTCTTTTGAGTGGCATCATTCCCAAAAACAAGGTACATCCGTTGATACATGTACAATAACCGGCTTGTATTACTCGCGATTTTTGCCCTGGCGGCGCTCTCCTTGCATTCACAAAATTGTGGCTGGGCCGATACACTGCTGATCCAAAGAAATGCCTCAGCCTCCCTCAACCTGACCATTGAAGACTACTTCAACAATGATTTATCCAGCCCCTTACAGGGCTTGTGTGCTGTTGAGATTCATTTTACACACCAGTATGTAGACCGGCTTGAATTGCGACTGACCTCTCCCTCCGGGCAGTCTGTCCTGCTTACAGGACCCAATACAGCCTCCCAAACAGAATTTACTTTTTTTGCCAAATGGCGTATACAGTTTTTACCCTGTGCTCAGGATCCCGTACCGGATTTCCCTTCGGCTGATCGATGGAATAATGCGCAGGTCAACAATTTTGTCAACGGGGGGCTTTATACAGGTAGCTATCACCCATTCAACGGCTGCCTGGAGGATTTCAATACCGGGCCGGTTAACGGCAACTGGACCTTAAGCGTGGCCAACAATCCGTCTATTTACCAGGGAGCGATTACCTACCTTCGGTTGTTTTTCTGTGACTCCCGGGGAGTCGATTGCTGTTTTGCGGAAGCCGGAGAGCTCCTCAACCCGGATATACTCAGCTGTGTTGGCGATGAGCAGCTTGCTATACAGCCCATCGTAGATTTACCCGACTTCCAACAGGCTGATACCAGCGAGTACGGCTACTGCTACCTCCTGGGGCGCGATGGTATCTATCTGGATACCACCAGCAACCCAGATTTTCGCAACTGGCCCGCCGGTAATTATCAGGTATGCGGTCTCTCGTACCGACTTACCGACTTTGACAGTTTGCCCTTACCCGACGGCCAGCTTCGCATCGACAGCATCCGCAGCAACCTGAGTAGCTTTGAACCTTGGGGATGCCTGCGACTCACCCCTGATTGTATCGAGCTGAACATTGTCAACCCTCCCGATACCACCTTCCTGCAACCAACCATCTGTGAAGGGGAGCAATTCGGTGTCGGAAGCAATCAGTATAATCAATCGGGCAGATACTGGGAGGTGCTGCCCAATTATGCAGGCTGTGACAGTATCATACAGCTGGATCTGACCGTCATTCCTACCAGTTTGCTGCAGATCAACGCCACTATATGCCAGGGAGATACTTTCTTTTTTGTTGACAGTGCCTATCAACAACAGGGCGTATACACCTACACGCTGCAGGCTGCCAGTACAGGCTGCGACAGCATTGTTGCGCTCAACCTATCCGTGATTCAGCCTGTGTATTTTGATACAACTGCCACCATTTGCGATGGCATGACCTTTACGATCGCCAACCAGTCGTTCTCACAGTCGGGAGCCTATGAAATTGTGCTTCGCAGCAGTATTGGCTGCGACAGCATAGTGCGATTGAACTTGCAGGTACGAACGCCATCCGTTAGCGTAGCACAGGATAATGACCTCAACTGCTACTACCCGCAGGTTACGCTGATAGCTTCCCCCCTGCCTACCCCCTTCAGCTACCAGTACCAATGGCTGTCGGTCAGTGGTGATACACTCGGCGACGTTGATTCTCTGCTCTCGGTCACACAGCCGGGCATCTATCTGCTGGATGCTACCCTGGTAACCCCCACTGTCAGCTGCACCACCCGGGATACGCTGGTGGTGAATGACGGGCGCGTCTATCCCATGGCTGAGGCCGGTCCTCCCGGCCTGATCAACTGCGCTGATGCGCTGGCTTCCCTCAACGGGCTGGGATCATCTGCTGGTTCTATGCCCATGGCGTATGCTTGGTCAAGCACAGACGGGCGCATTGTGTCAGGTGCAGACCAAGGCACGGCCTATGCCGATACAGCGGGAACTTATCAGCTGATTGTAACGAACCTGGCGAGTGGCTGCCAGGATACGGCGACAACCCGTGTCTTTATCGACATTACCCGACCTGAAGCACAGATTGTCGCATCTTTCCAACTAAACTGTAGCATGCCGGTCGATACGCTCGTCGGCATGGCCACCAATGCCAGTCCGGGCATTGTATATCAATGGTCAGGTCCCTGCCTCACACCTGTAGACAACCACGCTGAGCGCGCCCTTGCATCCTGTTCGGGTTGGTATTACCTGGAGGTGCTGGAAACGCGCAATGGCTGTTCGGGTACCGATAGTGTATTTATCAGCAGTGATTTTACGCCGCCGATGATTAATATGGGTACGGTGTTGCCATTCACCTGTGTTCGCGATTCCGCTTTTCTGGATGCCAGTGCCAGTCAGCCTGTTGGGCAGCTGACCTTCGACTGGCAGGGCAGCGGTTTCATAAGCCAGCCTGACCCTGCTGTCATACTGGTAACACAGCCGGGACCCTACTTCTTGCGCATGAGTCGGCTGGACAATGGTTGCACTGATTCACTTTTAGTGGTTACGCCGGTAGATACCCTCACGCCCGTCGCTGAAGCCGGCGATGCATCTCCCGAAATCAACTGCTACCAACCGGAGGTGCTGCTTGGCGGTTCAAGCACCAGCACCGGCAGCCGGTATGTATATAGCTGGTATAATTCTGACGGAATTACCGGCCCCCCGCTCGACACTTTTCGAACGGGTATAGCCGGCTTGTACCAACTGGTTGTGCTGGATACCATCAATGGTTGTTCTGCCAGCGACATTGTATTTGTTACAGCCAACATAGATTTACCGCCCACGGATGCGGGTTCTGACCAGTTTTTGGCCTGTGCCAGCGAGCTGGTGATGCTCAGTGCTGACAGCAGCCTGTACAGCGGAGCGGCCGACCTGCAATGGGCAGGGCCCTGCTTATCGGGTCCTTCGAATGTGTGGAACACAACTGCCAACTGTACCGGCAGGTATTATTTTACGGTAACGCGGCTCGACAATGGTTGTTCGAGAACAGACTCCGTGGATATCTCTTTACTCAACGATGCCACGGTTGCCGTACTGCCAGACACAGTCGTACTCCCTTGTGCAACCGGAAATGCAGTACTGCCGACTACAGGTTCCTCCCAGGGGCTGGTCAGGTGGTTTATCAACGGAGAGCAGACGGGCTTTCCATTTCCCAATCCTACCATCAATGAGCCGGGTAACTATGTATTGGTTATTGAAAATTTTGACGGTAGCTGCATTGATACTGCACGTACTGTGGTAATCCCGGATTGTCGCATAGATGCTGTTGTATTACCAGCCGACACCCTCAGGTGCAACCGACAATCGGTCTGGCTGGATGGCAGTCCGTCCAGCAGCGGCCCTTCCGTTCGATATATGTGGTCGGGTCCGGAACAGGGCTGCATCATCAGTGACCCGGAGCAGGCTGCAGTAGAAGTAGTCTGTGGTGGCACCTATCAGCTACTCGTTATGCACGACCTCATAGACCTACAAGACACAGCTGTTATTCAGGTATTTACAGATACTTTGATCCCCACGGGCTTTACTGTCCTGAGCGATACCATCACCTGCGCACAACCCGTTGCGCAACTGGGAGGCCCACCGCTGCTTCCCCTAAGCCAATACACCTATCAGTGGTATGATGCTGCTAATACACTACTGAGCCAAACCTCGGTATTGCTGACTGCAGAGACGGGTATTTACGTCCTGGAGGTAAGCAATACCCGCAATGGCTGTCGTTCAGTTGAACAGGTGACGGCCTGGCGCGCTGACAATGTGCCTGTTATTGTTTTTGGCAACGACCTTTTCCCCTGCGACCAGGATACATTTAGTGTTGAAGCATACGTACAGCCTGGCTCGGCTGATTACTCTCTTTTTTGGACGGGAGGCAGGATTGTGTCACCTGTTAATGGCTCAAGCGTAGAAGTTGACGGACCGGGACTCCTCACTTTCTCGGTTGTTGATTCTATAAGTGGCTGTGCTGCCAGCCGGAGCGTGCTTATCCGGGAACAGATCTGTGGTCCCTGCCTGTCCTTGCCGGCAGCAGATACGCTTAGCTGCCTGCAGCCACAACGGATACTGCAGGCAAGCTACTGCAGACCTTGTACAGACTGTCAGCTGCAGTGGTTTTTCAATAGCAGCCCGATTGCGGGAGCCAACGGATTAAATCTGGCAGTAACACTCCCGGGCATATACGAGCTGCTTGCTATCGACAGCGCAGGGCTGGAGAGTACTTTCAGGACAGTGGTTATCGACCTGACTACCCCTCCCCCGGCCAATGCAGGGCCTGACCTGACCCTTGACTGTTACCAGCCAACCGCTTTACTAGGCACCGCTGTCAATCCTGACAATACAGTACTCATACACCGATGGTCTGCTGAGGCTGCCTCCTTCATCGAACAGGCAGACAGCGCCCAATGCAGGGTAAGTGCAGCAGATGTGTACTATCTGCGCGTTGAGAACCTCATTTCGGGCTGTACGGCAACGGATACCGTGGTTGTGTTGCTCGATACGCTGGCGCCCATTACTGAGGCAGGCGAAGATATACGGCTGAGTTGTCTGCTGCCGTTTGTGGCACTCAACGGACAAGGGTCGAGCACCGGACAGGCTCAATACCTGTGGACAAGCCCGGCAGATAACTGCATCACCGGCAGCTCAACGCTCACCCCCGTGGTATCCTGCGCAGGAACCTATGTTTTGCAGGTAATTAATCCTGTCAATGGCTGTCGGTCATCTGACAGCACAGAAGTACTCTTACCTCTGCCGCCGCCACTACTCCCCATCGGCGATACAGTCCTCACCTGCAATCATCCCAACCTGTTGTTATCTGCCAGCCTCCCTGGTCAGGGTAACTGGCAAGCTTTTTGGCAGGAAATTGACTCTTCAGGAGTAGCTGTAGGCGCAGTCTTTACCGGTACTGATCTGTTGGTTTCGCAGCCCGGCAATTTTCGATTCAGGTTGACAGACAACCTCAGCGGCTGTGATAATTCATTTGAACTGGAAGTATCCAGTCTGCTCGGCGGGCCTACGCCCTTGATTGACACCGTCGAAGAATTGTCCTGCAATCGGGATTCAGTCTTAGTCGCTGTATCGGGATCTGCGACCTATCGCTATCAATGGCTTCCCCCTGCTGCGGTGAATCTGCCTGATGCCAACGTAACGCAATTCTACGCCTACCAGCCGGGGATCTACCGCCTCCTTACTGTTGACAGCTTGAGTGGTTGCAGTAAGACTGACAGTGTGCTAGTGACCCGCAACGACAATCAGCCACTACTCACTGCTGGTGCAGATACACTCATCAACTGCTATTTTCCCCGCATACAATTACAGGCGGCCGGCTCATCGCCGGGTGGTATGCGATGGAATTGGACGAGTCCTGATGGTAATATTGTAACTACCGATAATACATCCGATATAACGATTGATGCTGCCGGCAGCTATATTGTCCATCTTGAGGACATATCTACCGGCTGCAGCAGCTCAGATACAATTGTTGTTACGGAGGATTTTCGACCACCTCAGCTGGTTGTAGATACGCCCGAAGGGCTAACCCTCAATTGTCGGACGACCCGTTTGCCGCTCAATGCCGGCAATTCGTCATCTGCCAGT
>JAUMBM010000181.1:0-4465 GCA_032115735.1 Saprospiraceae bacterium | reverse complement strand
AGACCTCTACCCAAAGTGCCAAGCTGCAGAATGCGGCGGCAGGCGAGCTGAGCAGCTATTGGCTTAGCCTGCCTGATCGCGACAACCGCCGCGAAATTGTGGAGCGGGCGCTGGGGCACGCCCGCGAAGCGGTGCGTATTCACCCCAGCTACCTCAATGCCTACCTCATTATGGGCAATTGCTACAACTATCTGCAACGCTATGACGAGTCCATCGAGGCTTACCAGAAAGCATTGACGATTAATCCCGATTTTGAGCAGGCGGATGTCAATTTGGCACTCACCTACCGCGATGCCGGGCGTTACTATGGCGAACAGCGGCAGGATTTGCCCAAAGCGCTGTATTATCTGCAGGAGGCCTGGCGGCGCAACCCGGCTGATTATGAGACTGCCCGGCTACTGGGTGTGGCCAACGGTATGAGCGGCAATCACAGCAAGGCCATTGAACTGTTTACCAGAGCGACTGAGCTGCAGCCGGACAATGCCATCGCTTGGTATGATCTGGGGACGGCCTATATTATTTCGGGGCAGGCAGCCGCCGGACAACCGTTTATTGACAAGGCCAAGTCATTGGATCCCAATGTTGAGCAAAGCCGTATGAAGAAGTAGGGCTGCAGCTGTTGCAGCCAACATACATATCATTCCTTTAACTACGTGTACTATGATCACTCTGCGATCTGCGGCAGCCTCTTTGCTGCTGGCTGTCTTGGTCAGCTTCACCGTTGCAGCACAGTCGGCTTATCAGGCTAATCTGGATGAGACCAACCCTGAGGAAGCTGCCTGGGTTGATGCCATATTTAACAGCCTCAGCCCGGACGAAAGGCTGGGGCAGCTGTTCATGATGCGGGCTCACTCCAATCTGGGGGCTGATCACGTTGCTGCGGTGGAGCAGTTTATTCGGGAGCATCATGTCGGCGGGCTTTGTTTTTTTCAGGGCACGCCGGAGGCACAGGTAGCGCTCACCAACCGATACCAGGCTATCAGCAAGGTTCCGCTGATGATTTCTATTGACGGAGAATGGGGGCTGGGCATGCGGCTGAAGGAGACGACCATCAGTTACCCCAAGCAGCTAATGTTGGGTGCTATACAGAACAACCGACTGCTGTATGAAATGGGTGAAGAGGTTGCCAGACAGTTGCGCCGGATAGGAGTACACGTCAATTTTGCGCCTGTCGTGGACATCAATAACAACCCCGCCAATCCCGTCATCGGCAATCGGTCATTCGGTGAAGACCGCTACAATGTGACAGCCAAGAGTCACATGTATGCCAAAGGGATGCAGGACCATGGTGTACTGGCTTGTGCCAAGCATTTTCCGGGACACGGTGATACGGATGTGGATTCACACTACGATCTGCCGGTCATTTTTCACGACCGCAAGCGGCTCGACAGCATAGAACTGTATCCTTTCCGGGCGTTGGCCGAGTACGGTCTGGGAAGCGTCATGGTCGCCCACCTGTCTGTGCCGTCGCTCGACAGCCGCAGCAATCGGCCCACTACCCTTTCGGCCAGCACGGTCAATCAGCTACTGCGCAAAGAAATAAATTTTCGCGGGCTCATTTTTACCGATGCGCTGGACATGCAGGGGGTAACCAAATTTTTTCAGCCCGGGCAAGTGGAGGCAGAAGCGCTGCTCGCCGGCAATGACGTGCTGTTGCTGCCCAAAGATCTGGTCGCTGCCCGCAGGGAGATAGCGGCCTATATTGCCGATGGCCGCCTCAGTCAGGCGGAGCTTGACAGAAGAGTAAAAAGGGTGCTGCGTGCCAAATATCGGTTGGGCGTACACCGCTTTCAGCCCATCGCTACCGAGGGCCTGCTGCAGGATCTCAACAGCGAGCGTGCGCAGGCACTCAAGCAACGTCTTACGGAGGCCTCGCTCACACTCGTGCGCAACCGCAACAATAGCCTGCCGCTGGCCGGTGCGCAGGCCGCCCGCATGGCCTCTCTGGCTATCGGCACCACCACCCGCACCACTTTTCAGACAAAACTGCTGGAACAGGCTTCTATGCCACTGTTGCAGACAGGAAATAAAGCTAGTGAGCAGGAACAGCAAGCTATACTGCGCCAGCTCGATGGCAAGTCGACGGTTATTATCAGCCTGCATGGCATGAATGGCCGCAGCAGTGATCAGTTTGGCATCAGCGATGCCACCCGGACGCTGATTACCCGCATTGCCCAGCGACGCACTGTCGTTCTCGTCGTCTTCGGCAGCCCCTATGCACTTCAGTTTTTCGATGATATTGGCTGCCTGCTGCAGGCATATGACGATGATGCCGTAACCCAGACGGCTGCTGCCCGGGCACTCTTCGGAGCTATTGGTATCAATGGCCGCCTGCCCGTGACCGCATCGGCCCGCAGCCGCTTCAATGCGGGAGAAACTTTGCGGGCGCAGCTGCGGGGACCGCGCTAGCCTGCCTTTTTTTCCATTATTATCAACCTCATTCGCTGCTTATGCTAAGTCGAATCAATCCAACAAAAACCCAGGCGTGGACTAAACTGCAGACACATTACGACCAAATGTCGGAAATTACTATGCTGCAGCTATTTCATGAACAACCCGATCGTTTTGAGCAATTCCATCTGTGGTTCGAAGATATGCTCATCGACTACAGCAAGAATATCGTCAGACAGGAAACGATAGACCTGCTGCTCAATCTGGCAGAAAGCTGCGAACTGGGCGCTGCGATAGAGGCGCTCTTCGCCGGCCAACCTATCAATGAAACCGAAGGGAGAGCGGTTCTTCATACAGCCTTGCGCAACCGTGGCCGGGAGGCGGTGTATGTCAACGGTGAGAACGTCATGCCGCAGATTCATGCAGTGCTCAACCAGATGGAGTCTTTCTGTAATACATTGCACAGCGGTGCGTGGCTGGGGTATACGGGAAAGCCCATCAAAGACATTGTCAATATTGGCATAGGTGGTTCCGACCTTGGGCCGGTGATGGTGACAGAAGCACTCCGCCCTTACTGGAAACCCGGCATACAGGTACATTTTGTGTCTAATGTTGACGGCACTCATCTGGCAGAAACACTGCGGCGGATTGAGCCTGATACGACCTTGTTTATCATTGCCTCCAAAACCTTCACGACACAAGAGACCATGGCCAACGCCCAGTCCGCACGGGCATGGTTCCTGTCACACGCCATCGATGAAGCGCATGTAAAAAAACACTTTGTCGCAGTTTCGACCAATACGGAAGGTGTTCGCGCTTTTGGTATTGATCCGGCCAATATGTTCGTCTTTTGGGACTGGGTGGGTGGCCGCTACTCGCTCACCTCTTCCATTGGGCTGTCTATTGCCTGTACAATAGGCTTTGAACATTTCACAGCGCTGCTGGAGGGTTTCCACGCCATGGACCAGCATTTTCGCGAAGCTCCTTTTGAAAAAAATGCCCCGGTGCTGCTGGCACTGCTGGGTATATGGTACAATAATTTTTTTGGTGCCGAAACAGAGGCGATCCTGCCGTATGACCAGTACTTGCACAGATTCCCTGCCTACTTTCAGCAGGGCAATATGGAAAGTAACGGCAAGCGGGTTGACCGGAGCGGGCAGCCTGTCGACTACCAGACAGGGCCTGTTGTCTGGGGCGAACCCGGCACCAATGGACAGCATGCCTTCTACCAGCTCATCCATCAGGGTACCAAGCTCATTCCCTGTGATTTTATGGCGGCTGCCCGCAGCCACAATCCTATAGGAGACCATCACACCCTGCTGCTGTCCAATTTTTTTGCCCAAACAGAGGCCCTTATGAAAGGGAAAACGGCCGAAGAGGTAAGGGCGGAACTACAAGTAAAAGGAATGACCTCCGAAGCTATTGAAAAACTAGTGCCTTTCAAAGTTTTCAGCGGTAACAGACCTACCAACTCCATCCTGTACCGGCAGCTCACGCCACACAGACTGGGTAGTCTGATTGCTTTGTATGAGCACAAAATTTTTGTTCAGGGTGTCATCTGGAATATCTACAGCTTTGATCAGTGGGGCGTGGAACTGGGTAAGCAGCTCGCCAATGCTATACTGCCAGAACTGGCAACGACAGATAAAATTGACGCACACGACAGCTCTACCAATGGTCTTATCAATGCTTACAAAGACCTGCGCTAATTAATTGGTGTATTTTTTACAATAATTAGACAAAACAGTAAAAAATACTGTCAAACTGCCTATTATTGCGAAGCAAATTTGTAAACAAGCAAAAATTCAACCATGCCAATAGCTACCATTGATCTGATCGTCCTGATCGTCTACCTGCTGGGGATGATGGGTTTCGGCGTATGGATTGCCAACCGGGAAAAGACGGAAAATACGCGTGATTATTTTTTGGCCAGCCAGGCTCTGCCCTGGTGGGCTATTGGGGGCTCCCTAATCGCTTCCAATATATCATCAGAGCAGATTCTCGGCATGAACGGCTCCGGTTTTGAGCTGGGCTTAGCTATTGCATCCTACGAACTCATGGCAGCAGCTACCCT
>JAUMBM010000180.1:0-1910 GCA_032115735.1 Saprospiraceae bacterium | reverse complement strand
CTAAGCTGGTTGCCAAGTAACCGTATTTTCCGGCCATGGCCGGAAAATACGGCTTACTCAGTTTTTGCTGCTGCAGGCAGCAAAACATCTTTAGGCAGTTTTTGCTGCATTGAGCGGGGGGACTGGCAAAGCCAGTCTCCCCGCTCACATTTTGAACATCTCCTGCCAATGGTTACACAACAAATAAGATTTCTGATCATGAAAAAAAATGTGCAGCTGGCGCTCATGCTGGTTGTGCTACTGATTACGCAGTTGGGGGCGCAGGAAACAGGTTACACTGCGGCTGCGAAGAATGTACAGTATCCGCTGGCGGATCCTGTAAGCATGGGACATGTATATGGCGGTTTTGGGATGTCAATGGACAGACTCACATCCATATACAGGCTGTATGAAAACGTTGTCAGCGGAGACTGTACAGAGGGCCGTCTTCGGTCGATGATGATTCCAATGCGCCGGGTAGCAGGCAAAGCAACGGTGGTTGGTCGAAGGGATACACACGCGCAGGTGAACATGAACCTCTTGATGACGTTCAGCTTGCCGGTCAGATGGATATTTTGGTCAAAAAATAAATACCGTAGATTAGATTCGGCAAAATGTAGTTCAACGGCTGTAGTCTACATTAGACAGGAGGGTGTTGACAATAGTCAAATGGCACAAAAAAATAAGAAGCAACGGGTGAGTCCCTTGAAAATTGCATTCATCTATACCCCAAGGCCGGGCGGGCGTGCCCGCCCCCTCTGATCGTGCGCTGATAGCAAAGAATATACAAGTATACTACCGCCCCAGCACCTCAGAAGGCAGCTTGCCAAATCTATTCTTAAAAATACGGGAAAAGTAGGGAGGCGACTTAAAGCCAACCACGAAGCAAACTTCAGCAGCCGTCTGATAGGCTTTGGTTTCCAGCAGCTGCCGGGCTTTCAGCAGGCGGACTTCGATGAGATACTGGTTGGGAGAAAGGCCGGTGTATGCTTTGATTTTATTGTACAATCCGCGGTCAGAGATATTCATTTTCTCAGCAATAGCAGTGATGGAAAAATCAGGATTGTCAAGATTGGGATGGATGATGTCATCGAGCTGCTGCAGCCATTTTTTATCAAAAGGCAACAAGGCCTCCTGCTGCAGCTCGTCGGGCTGCTGCAGCGCAGACTCGCTGCGAAGTTTGCGGCGCGTGTCATACCTCGCCAGCAGGTTGGAAAGCCTGGCTTTGAGTTCGGCCTCAACGAAGGGCTTGGTGAGGTAGTCATCTACGCCCAACTGCAGCGCATGGAGCTTGTCGGCTGTGTCGATGCGGGCAGTCAGCAGGATGAAAGGCAGGTCACCAAAGCGCTCTTTCGCTCTTTCCAGCAGGGCAAATCCGTCGAGCTGGGGCATCATGACGTCCGAGAGGACCAGATCGACTGTATGGCTGTCAAGCATATTCAGGCCGAGCTGCCCGTTGCTGGCTGTCAGCAGGTTGTAATCGTCGCTGAGAATGCCGGAGATGTAGTCGAGCATGTCTTTGTCGTCTTCAACCAGCAGCAGGGTGGGGCGTTGGCTTAGCGCTGCAGATTCCTTGGGCGCCGCTGGCTGCACCGAAGCCCTGGCGACCGTCTCAACGGAAACACCGGGTACCGGAAGTACAACAGGGACAAAAACGATGGTAAAAGTAGCACCCTGACCCGGCTGGCTCTGCACACTGATCTGACCATTGAAAAGGCGTACGTATTCCCGGCAAAGGGAGAGGCCGATGCCGGTGCCTCCCTGCAGATTTGATTGGGTAGACTTAGACTGAAAGTATCGGTCGAAAATGAAGGGGAGGTCCTCGGTTGCGATACCTTGACCCGTGTCAGTCACTTCCACGATAAGCTGCCGGTCCGACTGGCGGACAGTAACGACAATCTCACCTGCCGGGGGGGTAAACTTCAGGGCAT
>JAUMBM010000179.1:0-8304 GCA_032115735.1 Saprospiraceae bacterium | reverse complement strand
CGAAGAGCGGGCCGATGCCGGCCTCACGCTCTTTGCCAACCCCCGCAATACGGCTACCGGTGGCTTGCGTATGAAAGACCCGCGCGAAGTGGCTGTCAGAGGGCTTGAGGCCTTTGTATACACCCTGGGCTATACCGAAGGTACGGACGGGCAGCCTGCCACCAATCGGTTTCCAACCCACCGTGAAAGTCTGGATGCTTTGGCATCACTAGGCTTCAAAGTACCTGAAGATCAACACGAAAGGCGCATCTGCCACGGTATGCACCAAGTGATGGATTTTATCGGTCAGTGGGAAAAAAAGCGGGAGGCTTACCCGTATGAGATCGACGGCATGGTCATCAAAGTCAATGAGCTCAACCTGCAGGAGCGGGCGGGCTACACAGCTCACCACCCTCGCTGGGCCATTGCCTATAAATTTGCGGCGCGGCAGGCTACTACCACCCTGCTGCATGTGGAGTATCAGGTGGGCAAGACGGGAGCTATCACCCCGGTGGCCAAAGTAAAGACCGTACCGCTGGCGGGCGTCCGCATCAGCTCTATCTCCCTGCACAATGAAGATTTTATCCGCGAGAAAGACTTGCGGCTGGGTGACCAAGTGCTGATTGAGCGTGCCGGTGATGTGATCCCTTATATTGTAAAACCGCTGGAAGAGTTGCGCGACGGCAGTGAGAAGCCCATCCTGTGGCCAACTTTTTGCCCTGTCAATGATACAGATACCCCGGTGGCGCTGCTGCGCCCCCAAGGGGAAGCTGCCTGGCGCTGCCCCCGCTGCGTGTGCGGTGCGCAGCACCTGCAACGCATCATTTTTCACGTCAGCAAAAACGCCATGGACATAGAGGGACTGGGCAAGCAGATCGTCGAGCGCTTTTTTGCGCTTGGCTGGCTGCGCAACCTAGCAGACGTCTATCGGCTCGACTATGAGAAGATCGCAAAGCTGGAGGGTTTTGGGCAAAAATCTGCTGCCAACCTGCAGGCTTCAGTAGAAAAAGCCAAGCGCAACCCCATTTGGCGGCTTCTTCACAGCCTCAGCATCCACCAGATGGGGCAGCGCGCCAGCAAGCTGCTGGCTGCTGAGGTTGACCACGTGCTGGAACTGGCCTCCTGGGACGAAGATAAATTCCTGCATATAAAGGACATAGGCCCTACCCTGGCACAAAATACCATGGCATTTTTTCAGGATGCAACCAATATAGCCTTATTGCAGGAGATGGAAACGCTGGGAGTCAATATGTTGCCAACTGAAGACGATAAACCTCCCATGCCGGCTACTTCCGGCCCCTTTCTGGGAAAATCCATTCTTTTTACAGGCACCTTGCTGCGGATGAGCCGCAAGGAAGCGCAGGAAAAGGCGGCAGCAGCGGGAGCCAAAAATGTGAGCGCGGTAAGCGGCAACCTCGACATACTGGTGGTTGGCGAAAAAGCAGGCTCAAAACTTAAGAAAGCACAGGCGCTCGGAAACGTTCAAATTCTTACCGAAGAGGAGTTTATCGAAGCCATACAGGCTCTCTAAGATACTGCCGGCAGGGGCACAAATACGCCCCTGCCGGCAAGTATGCCCTGTTTAGCTTTTGGCAAAAGCAGCATCTACGATACTCGCCTGCTGCTTATCGTGTATCTTCTTAAAGCCTGTAGCAGGCGAGGCGCTGGCACGACGAGAAATGACCTTGAGCGGAATCTGCAGACCCATTTCTTCGCTCAGATTCATGGACTGCACATACTGCCACGCACCCATATTAGCCGGCTCCTCCTGAGCCCAACAGTATTCAGCCTCGCTATATTTCTGCGCAATCGCCTTCAGTTGCTTAGCAGGGAAAGGATAAAGCTGCTCAACCCTTACCAGTGCCACATCATTGTGCTCTCCTTCGCGCTTGCGCTGCAGCAGGTCGAAGTACAGTTTGCCTGTACAAAAGACTACTCTGCGAATCTTTTTACCGCTGCGTGCCCCAACCGCTGCATCGTCAATCACTTCCTGGAAAGCGGTTCCTGTTGTAAACTCCTCGAACGTACTCACGCAGTCTGGATGTCGCAGCAGCGACTTGGGCGACATGACCACCAGTGGCTTGCGGAAAGGCCGGGCCAGCTGGCGGCGTATGAGGTGGAAAAAGTTAGCCGGCGTGGTGCAATTAGCCACCGTCATATTGTATTCAGCACACAGCTGCAGGTAGCGCTCAAGGCGGGCACTCGAGTGCTCAGGGCCCTGCCCTTCGTAGCCATGCGGCAACAACATCACCAAGCCGCTCATGCGCTGCCACTTGCTTTCGCTGGAAGAGATGAACTGGTCCATGATGGTTTGTGCACCGTTGGAGAAATCGCCAAACTGTGCCTCCCAGATCACCAGCGTATCGGGATTGGCGAGGCTGTAGCCATATTCAAAGCCCAGCACGGCAAATTCTGACAGCAATGAATTGTAAATGCGAAACTGCCCCTGATCAGCAGAAAGGCGGCTCAAACGGTTGTAGGGCTCGTAGTTATTGGCGTCCCGCAGCACCGCATGGCGGTGACTGAAAGTGCCCCTTCTGACGTCCTGACCGCTCATGCGCACATCCTTTCTATCCATCAGTATAGAGCCATAGGCCAAAAGTTCGCCCATGGACCAATCGTACTGATTCTGCTCAATCTGCTTGTCTTTGCCTTTGAGCAGGCGATTGACCTTTGACAGTGGCGTGAAATCCTCCGGAATACGCTGCAACGTACTGACAATATACTGAAGCCTGTCTGCTTCAACCCCCGTAGGCGGGGAAGTTTCAAAATCAGCGGGATCGGCCGTCTTTTTGAGCTGCCGCCAGGCCTGTTCAGCCTCCTGATAGGTATACGGTAGTGGCTTCTCGCGTACCTGATCAAGGCGTGCCTGCAACAGATTCCAGAAAGTCTGCTCCAGCTCATCCGCCATAGCTTTTTCGAGATCACCCCGCTTAATCAGCTCGTTGGTGTACACCTCCCGCGGATCAGGATGATTGTTGATGAGGGCATACATTTCAGGTTGTGTAAACTGCGGATCATCGCCCTCATTGTGTCCGTGCTTGCGGTAGCATACGATATCAATAAACACATCGCTGTCAAACGCATGCCGGTACTGTACCGCCATCTCACAGGCAAATACAACCGCTTCCGGATCATCTCCATTGACATGGAAGACAGGTGCCTGTACAACGCCTGCAACGCCGGTACTGTAGGTAGACGAGCGTGCATCATCGAAATCAGTGGTAAAGCCTACCTGATTATTGATGACCAGGTGGATAGTTCCTCCTGTTTTGTAGCCTTCCAGCTGGCTCATTTGCACGGTTTCAAACACGACACCCTGGCCGGCAACAGCAGCATCTCCATGGATGAGGATAGGCAGAATCATGTCATAGTCGCTGTTGTAAAGAATATCCGCCTTAGCACGGGCGAAGCCTTCAACGACCGGATTGACCGCCTCCAAATGCGAAGGATTGGGTACCAGCTTGAGATGTACCAGTTTTCCGCCCGTAGTCTCCACCTGGCTTGAAAAGCCCAGGTGGTACTTCACATCACCGTCGCCAAAGCTCAGGTCGGGTACAGCCATTCCCTCAAACTCGTTGAATATCTGCTCATAGGTTTTGCCCATGATGTTGGCAAGCACGTTGAGACGACCGCGGTGTGCCATTCCGATGATGATCTCATCCGCCTTATACTTAGCAGCCTCATTAATGAGAGCGTCCAAGGCAACGATGGTATTCTCCCCTCCTTCCAGTGAAAATCGCTTTTGTGCAAGGTACTTGGTGTGAAGGAAGCGTTCGAACATGGTAGCACCATTCAGCTTTTCCAGGATCCGACGCTTTTTGACCAGATCGATACCAAACTGCTTGGATGGCTGTATCTGCTCAATTCTGCTGCGAAGCCAACGGCGCTTCTCGCGGTCGGCAATGTGGTGATATTCGAAACCTACGTTCCCTGCATATACCTCTTTCATACGGCCAATAATCTGGCGCAAAGTGGCATTTTCGAGCCCGATTTCGTGCCCTGCAAAAAATACCTGATCGAGATGGGTATCGCTGAGACCGTAGTTTTCGAGATCGAGCATAGGCCGGCGATCGCGGCGGGGCTTCAGCGGGTTGGTTGTAGAGAGCAGGTGACCACGATCACGGAAAGCCTTGATCAGCGCTAAAACGCGCAACTCATTGGTCATATGCTCTTTATCTGTTGCAATTTCAGCAGGAACCTGCCCGTTACTCTTTACGGCGAAATCGAATCCCTGAAAAAAAGAGCGCCAGCTTGGCTCCGTCTGATCAGGATTTTGCAGATACTGCTCATACAACTGCTCTATATATGCCGGATGGGCATTTGCAAGAAACGAAAAATCACTCATGACAGCTGTCTTTATTTAGACTTGTAAGAACATGTTTTTGAGGGAAACAACCACCTGACCGCAAAAGTTACTCGTGTCGGGGATAAAAACCCGGAGGATTTACGCTGGAATGGTTTGCTTTAATTCTTATGCAAAGTTGCAATTTTTTCCCTTTCTCTTCAGGCATTTCGGCTAATTCAAATAGAGAAAACCGCTATTGACCGAATACGCCCCTGCCCGCACAGGCATCCCTTTAGTTGGAACGCCAGAAAAAAGGCGTAAACAATACCAATATTGTGAACAGCTCGAGACGCCCAAGCAGCATGAGAAAGCTAAGGACCCACTTAACTTCCGGTGCAAGCCAACTAAAATTATCGACAGGACCCACTTTTCCGATCCCCGGCCCTACGTTGCCCAGGCAAGTTGCCGTAGCCCCAATAGCCGTCAGAAAGTCCAGGCCCATAAATGACAATACCACTGAGCCCGCCAGAAAAGTAATCAGGTAGACAAGCAAAAAGATAATGATATGCGTAATAATACGACCACGCACATTTTGACCATCGAGCTTGAGCGAGACAATCGCCTGCGGATGCAGAAGCCTTTTGAACTCCAGATATGAATTTTTTATAAAAACCAGGTGCCTGATCATTTTTATGCCCCCTGAAGTGGAGCCCGCACAGCCCCCCACAAACAGCAGAATAAAGATGAGCATGGTCACCCCACCACCCCAGGCTGTATAGTCGGCACTCACAAAACCCGTGGTTGTCATAACCGAAACAACCTGAAAGGCACTGTCGCGGAAGGCTTTCTCCCAGGTTTCGGCACCCGATGCTTTCACAAAAAAGGCAATAAATACACTAAAAAAAATTGAGGTTGCCAGATAAGCTCTGAATTCATCACTTGCCCATATACGATTAAACCGTCCCTTCAATGCCAGGTAATTGATGGTAAAATTGTTACCAGCCAAAAACATGAATACGATAATCGTATACTGTATAAATGGAGACGGATAGGCAGCCATGCTGCTGTTTTTGGTTGAAAACCCTCCGGTAGAAACTGTAGCCATTGCATGATTGAGGGACTCGTAGAAAGTCATGCCCCCAAAACACAACAAACTAACCAGCACTGCCGTCATCCCCACGTAGATCAGCCAGAGCCGCTTAGCAGTCTCGCTGATTCGCGGGTGAAGTTTGTCACTTGTCGGCCCTGGTGATTCTGCCACAAACAACTCTACCCCGCCTATCCCCAGTAGCGGGAAAATCGCTACCGTAAATACAATGATTCCCATTCCGCCAATCCACTGCGTCAGGCTTCGCCAGTACAGAATCCCTTGTGGAATAACCTCTATGTCGCTTATTACACTGGCACCGGTAGTCGTAGTTCCTGAGACGACCTCAAAGAAGGCGTCAGACAAGGAGTTGAGGGCTCCACTCATCAGGTAGGGCAATGTCCCCAGCAGCGCGACGACCACCCATCCCAGACTGACAATCAGATACCCCTCCCTTTTGGCTATGTGCATAGAGCCAGAAGGAAGTAAAAACCATGCAGCTAATCCCCCTGCAATGCAAATCAGGCCCGACCACAACAGTGCCTGCCAGTCATCACTTTGAAAATACCAGGATACAGGCAGCCCAGTCAACATCATGACACCCAACAGGAACACCAGGATGCCAAGAATGCGGAACACCGGACGGTAATTGATCATAGGCATTAGCGGAACAATTGATCGAGCTTATTGATAGCCTCCGGCAAAGCGAAGATGATTACTTTATCGTCCAGCTGTAGCTGAAAGTTGCCATCCGGTATGAGACTCTCCTCACCGCGGATAACTCCGCCAATGAGTGCAGTTGCCGGAAATTTGATATCGCGAATTGGTTTCTTTGTCAGGTGGTTGTCTTTGTGTACAACATATTCAATCACCTCTGCTTCAACACCATGCAGGCCTGTAATGGCCTCTACCCTGCCTTGCCGTACGTAACGAAAAATATTGTTGGCGGCAATCAGTTTTTTATTGATTAACGTGTCGACCCCAATGTTTTGGGAGATGAAGGTATATTCTTTGCTCTCTACCTGTGCTATGGTTTTGTATACGCCATGGTTTTTAGCAGTCAGGCAGGCGATGATATTCGTCTCCGAGTTTTCGGTGAGCGCGATGAAGGCATTCATATTGTTGAGACCCTCCGCTTCGAGTATGTCAATGTTGCTAAAATCAGCCTGAATGATAAGGGTGTTGTTGAGTAGCTCACTAAGTTCCTTACAACGTTGTTTGTCCTTTTCAATCAGCGTGACACTGTAGTCCCGTTCGAGGCGCTGAGCGGTCATAAGTCCCTGTTCTGTACCGCCGAGAATCATAATTCGCTTGATAGTAACCTGCTTTTTGCCCACAATTTCCTGGATCTTTTCCATCCGGTCTTTACGGGTGATAAAGTAGATATGATCGCTTCGCCTGAGGACAGTATCTCCCCGGGGTATGATGGTGCGATGCCCCCGAAGGATGGCAATGGGCCGCAGATCTACTTCGCCGCCATAACGATGTAAATCAGTAAGTTTCACGTCAACCAGCGGGGAGTATTCGTCGAGGGTAATCCCTACCAGACTGATTTTGCCCTCTTCAAACTCGAAGATGTCCGTAAAGGTACATTGTTTGACCAGGCGACAGATTTCTTCGGCTGCCAGTTGTCGGGGAGAGATCAGGTTGTCGACACCAAGCTCCCTAAAAATTTCCCGCTGATTGGGATAGAGATATTCCTGGTTACTGACCCTCGCGATGGTCTGCCTGGCACCCATTTTTTTGGCCAGTATGGCCGTCAGCAAGTTGGTTTTCTCAAGTGTAGTTACTGCCAATACCAAGTCAGCTTTAGCGGCTCCGGCATTGGTGAGCACTTCCATGGAGGTTGCATCGCCGCGAAGCGGCATAATATCCAGGCGGGTTTTGGCGTATTCCAGTACATCCGGATTGTTGTCAATCAGGACGATGTCCTGATTTTCATAACTCAACAGCTGCGCCAGGTGGAAGCCTACGTCACCGGCGCCGGCAATGATGATTTTCATTTTGCTGCATTTTAGCTGTATTGAAGCCGCAGTCCGCCCCTTCATTCGTTATATATGCAAACTTTCAAACAGCGATGTAAATTTCTAAAGCTTTGCTCGTATTAGCTAAATAAAAGCCTAATTTTCGAAACCTTAGGCTAAAATATTCTGTTCAAGCGTCTAACCTGACCAAGTAGTGATGAAAATATTGATGGTTTGTTTGGGAAATATTTGCCGAAGCCCCTTAGCAGAAGGCATCATGCGACACAAAATCCAGCAGCGTCAGTTAGCAGACTGGGTCGTTGATTCAGCGGGCATGGGCAACTGGCACAGCGGAGAGCTTCCTGATGCACGGTCTATAGCAACCGCGCGCAAGTACGCTATTGATATCACAGATCAGCGTGCCCGTCAATTTCAAGTGGCAGATTTTGATCGATTTGATCTGATCCTGGCTATGGACAGGAGTAATTACCGCGATCTGTTATCGCTGGCTTCCAGCGATGAGCATCGCTCGAAAGTAGATATGATCCTTGCCATTGCTCATCCCGGAAGCCAGGAGCAGGTTCCGGATCCTTATTGGGACAATGACGGTTTCGAGCCCGTTTTTCACCTGCTCAACGACGCTTGCGATAAGGTTATCGAGCAGCTGCTTCACAACAAACAACTATAAACAGCAAACTAAAGCGGCCTTTGAGCGGATTAGAAGAGAAGAGAAGTATAAAAATCAAAGTGCTTATGGGCAGCATATGCTGCCCATAAGCACTTTGATTTTTTGTGAAAATCCTAGCAGGTTTTTAAAGCCAGATCCGGGTGCTTTTCTGACAAGCCATAGCTTCGCATCCCTTCTTGGTTATCTCTGGCTTCGTGCACTTGTTGCAGGTAAAAAACGTCAGCTGTCTCTGCTATATTTTCCCTGACCTGCCCTCTGTGCAGTTTTTCATACGTAGGGTAGTCAATCGCTTTACGCT
>JAUMBM010000178.1:0-9263 GCA_032115735.1 Saprospiraceae bacterium | reverse complement strand
GGGTAGAAGGTGCGGGGGGTGACTCTGTCATGATTTCACAGGTCATACGCCTGGACGATCTGCAAAATGCACCTGCCTTCAGAGAGGCCAATCCCCTGTTTTTGCAGGGACTGCCCGAAGGTATGGGTAAATTTGCTTTCATTGCTGCCAGCTCCGTTGAAATGCTGTTGTTGCGGGAAGGGGTGATTGCCGATCAGGGCAATTACAAGATGGAGCTCTCCTACACGAGCTTAAAGATTAACGGGAAGCGGCAGAGCGATGACCTGCATCGCCGGGTGAAAGCCGCCTACGAAGCAGAGACGGGCCGCAGCATGACGCCCAAAGCGCGGGTGGTGGTTGATAAAAATAACTAGCGAGGGAGTTTTTGCCGGAGGCAAAAAATTACCCAATATGCACTGGCGGCAGCCAGGACCTTACAGATGGGGGGGTAGCGGTCAATCCGCTACCCCCCCATCTGTTTAGAAAAATCCAAACCGGACGCGGGCACTGTCCATGCGATGAAGGCGGAGTCCTGCTGATATTACGTGCCTGTTTACTATCTTTGCAGCACAAAAGCGTATCCCCATGCCAAATTTACAGATGGTAGACCTGCACAGCCAATACCTCAATATGCAGGAAGAGATTGACAATGCCGTGCTGAACGTGATTCGTTCGGGGGCATTTATCAACGGCCCTGCCGTTAAATCTTTTCAGGCAAACCTGGAAAAATATTTGGGCGTAGGCCATGTGGTTCCCTGCGCCAACGGCACCGATGCCCTGCAGATTGCGATGATGGCGCTCGGCCTTCAGCCGGGCGATGAGGTTATTGTGCCTGCTTTTACCTATGTTGCTACTGCTGAGGTGATTGCCCTGCTGGGACTAAAGCCTGTGATGGTAGATGTAGATCCTGCTACTTTCAACATTACTGCCGAATTGATAGCCCCTGCCATTACCGAGCGTACGCGGGCGATTGTTCCTGTCCATCTCTTCGGACAGAGCTGTGATATGGAGCCAATTATTGCACTGGCTAAGCAGCACAATCTGTGGATTGTTGAGGACAATGCCCAGGCAATCGGCGCCGAGTATACTTTCTCGGACGGCCGGGTGCTGCGCACCGGGGCGCTGGGGCATATCGGCTGCACTTCTTTTTACCCCTCCAAAAACCTGGGCGCCTATGGCGACGGCGGGGCGCTTTACACCCAGGATGCGGACCACGCCGCCCGCTGCCGGGCGGTAGCCAACCACGGTCAGTCTGTGCGCCGCTATTACCACGATTATGTAGGGGTAAATTCACGCCTGGATTCGATACAGGCGGCCATACTGGACATCAAACTTGCGCGGCTGGATGATTACATCCGCGCCCGGCAGGAAGCGGCGGCCTATTACGATCAGGCGCTGGCGGGCCTTTCGGGTTTGCACATCCCTGTACGGCAGGCGGGCAGCACCCACGTTTTTCACCAATACACACTGAAAGTCGACGGCGGACGCCGCGACGCGCTGCAGGCCTTTTTACAGGAAAAGGGCGTGCCTACCATGATTTACTACCCTGTGCCTTTGTATAAGCAGGATGCCTATAAGGCGGCTGCGGCCAATGAAGTGGACGAACTGCCGGTGACAGAGGCGCTTTGCCGGTCGGTGATCAGCCTGCCTATGCATACCGAGTTTAAGCAGTCGGATCTTGCCTATATTGTTGAGCAGGTTAAGGCCTTCGGCTGGTAAAGGAATACGGTCTTTGGCGGCTACAGCCGCCAAAGACCGTAAGTATTAAGCGCCCTGCTGCTGCGCCAGCTCTCTGCCTATGCGCAGACTTTCGGTCAGCAGTGCCTGCAGGTCCTCTTTTTGGGTGCGGTGATTGACGATGCAGACGCGCAGGGCGTATCGTCCCTGCAGGACGGTATAAGAAGGTGTGGCGACCGCTCGTTCGTGAAGCAGCATGAGCAGTTCGCGGTTGAGCGCATTGAGCGCCTGCTCCTCCATGATCTGTCCGACCGGGCGATACCGATAGCAGACAATATTGAGAAAAACCGGGCTTAGCAGCTCGAGTTCGGGCTGCTCCTCAATCTGAGCGGCCAGCCAGCGGCACTGCTCGATATTTTGGGCGATGAGCCGGCGGTATTTGTCTATGCCGTGCTCCCGCAGCTGCATCCATATTTTCAGTGCTTTGAAGCCCCGGGAGAGCTCGATGCCGTAGTTGGTTATCGGATCGGGGCCTGCCGGCAGGCCTCGTTCATGGCTCAGCAGGTAGTTGGGTTGCAGGGCAAAAGCTGCCCGCTGCAGGTTGGCATCGCGAATGAGCACACAGCCCACTTCGTAGGGCAGGTACATCCATTTGTGCCAGTCGAAAGCCAGACTGTCAGCCGTACGTATGGCCTCGAGTTGTGACTCGTACTCGGGCAGCAGCGAGGCCAGCGCCCCAAAGGCACCATCGACGTGAAACCACAAGCGCTCGCGGCGACAGATTTTCTGCAACTCGTCCAATGGATCAATGGAGCCCGTATTGACGGTACCCGCGTTACCCACGATGCAGAAGGGCAGCATGCCGGCTGCCTTATCTTCTGCTATCTGCTGCTCGAGCGCGCGGATGCTGATGCGATAATTTTCGTCGACGGGTATCTGGCGCATGCCTTCGAGCCCAATCCCCAGGATTTCTGCAGCTTTCTGCACGCAACTGTGAGTCTCCGTCGAACAGTAGAACACCAGCCGGCCACGCAGCACATACAGGCCTTTCTTGCGAATGGAAGGATTGTAGCTGTTGCGAGCCACGGTAAGCGCCGTCAGGTTGGCCATGGTAGCACCGCTCACCAGCATACCCCCCGCAGTAGCAGGAAAATGGAACATTTCCTTTGCCCAGTTGACAATCTGGGCATCGATATACATAGCCGCATGGTCACCGATGGTTACATTGGGATTCATGGTTGAAGCCAAAAAATCGGCCAGCGCGGCAGTGATGGTGCCCGTACCCTGTACCCATGCAAAGAAGCGCGGATGTATATTGCCCTTGGTGTAGGGGAGAATGTGGCTGCGAAAATCCTCATAGATAGTCTCTATCGCATCAGGCCCAACCGGCAGAGGCCTGCCAGCCAGTTCACGGGTAGCTGCGGGTGTTGCCTGCCAGACCGGTCGCTCGCGCACATCACGCAGGTAGTTGACCATGTCATCGACCATCTGGTGTGCCAGCGCTCGTGTTTTTTCCCAGTTGACCGGGTCGAGATTTTCTTCCGTGAAATTATCCATTCTTCCAGCCTTTTTTTTCCTGTTCAATATGTGTCAACTGAATCTGCAGGCCGTACTTATCGGTCAGATGCCGGGCGAGCTGTTCGGCAGCAAAGACTGAGCGATGCTGTCCGCCCGTGCAGCCGAAGTTGATCTGCAGATCCGTGAAACTTCTTTCAATATAGTCTTCAACCGCCCGGTCGACGATGCGGAACACATCATCGAGGAATCGATCCATCTGGCTGTGGTGTTTGAGAAAATTGATGACTGCCTCGTCCCGGCCGGTGAGTTTTTTGTAGGGCTCGTAGCGCCCGGGATTGTTGATGAAGCGGCAGTCGAACACAAACCCACCGCCATTGCCACTGGGATCTTCAGGTATGCCACCTTTATAGCTAAAGCTGGCGATGCGCACCTGCAGGAAGCTGGAGCTCGCCTTGATTTTATCAAAAGGTTCAAACTTCTTGGATCGTATAATCTGATCGGCGCTGGCCCGCAGCGCCGGAAGCTCGATGGTCAATTTTTCATGGTCCAGCAACCACTTCAGGTTTCTGATGGCATAGGGGATGCTCTGCAAAAAATGTTCCTTGCGCTCATACAACCCCCGAAAGCCGTAAGCACCCAGCACCTGCACACAGCGGATGAGTGCAAAGCCGTAATACTGTTGTATGAATTGCTCCCGATCGATGGGGACCAGTCTGGAGGCTACCTCAATGTAGTGATTGAGCAGCTCGAGCCGGATGTCGTCGGGGATGTTGGCTTTGGCCTGAAAGAGCAGGCTGGCGAGATCGTACTGCAGCGCTCCCCGGCGGCCACCCTGGTAGTCAATAAAATAGGGCTCACCCGCTTTGATCATGATGTTGCGGGTCTGAAAATCCCGAAACATAAAATAATTGGAGGGGGCTTCCAGCAGAAAATCCGAGAGCCTGTTGAAGTCATCCTCCAGCGCCTGCTCATCGAATACCGCCCCGGCAAGTCGCAGAAAATAGTACTTGAAATAGTTGAGATCCCACTGCATCGACTGTCGGTCGAAATCAGCCCGGGGGTAACACAGGCTGTAGTCCAGCCCCTCGCTGCCTGTAATCTGGAGGTGGGCAAGCTGCTCTACCGTCCGCTTGTAGATGCGTATAAGGTAGTCGGGAAAATAATCATCCTTCTTGAGGAGGTAGCTGTAGAGCGTTGTAAAGCCCAGATCTTCCTGCAGATAGATGTGCTGCTCGAGATTTTCGGCAAAAATCTCCGGCACGGGCAGCCCTTTTTGGTGAAAATGCTGTGAAAATCTAATGAAAGCTGTATTCTCCCGCAGGTCGGGATTGTAAGCGCCGATAGCAGATTTGGTAGCGCTCTGCAGGCGATAATAGATACGCGCCGAGCCGGAGGGGGCCAGCGGCAACACCAGGGAAGGCGGCTCACCCGCCCAGTCTTCAAATAACTGCTGCAAGCGCTGCTCCACCGTAAGGTTGGCCATGGACTGTTTTTTGGTGGGCAAAGATACAGCTTTTGGGATAGAATGTTGGGTGGGGCGGGGGTGGCGGCTAAAAAAAGAACGGAGCCCCGCTGCCGGGGCTCCGCATGATAAATCATCTTCCAAATAGAATGCTAACAATACTCTTCGGCGGGTTTACTGCTTCATAAGCCGGCGGGTATACGCTCTGCCTGCGAGTTGCAGTCGCACGAAATACGCACCGGCAGCAAGTTGCGATGTGTCGATGGATAATTCGTGGCTGCCTTCTGCAAATCGCTGGTTGCTAATGGTTTTGATTTCAGCTCCCATAGCGTTGAGCAGACTGATACGCGCGGTTTCATTACGGCTGTCAAACTGCAGCCTCGTCCAGTCGCGGCAAGGGTTGGGGTAGAGCCGGATATCGGCTTCAGTCTCAGTCCGCGGGTCGTTGGTAGCAACCATTGTGCAGCTGCGTATGACCGGCAGGTGGGTAAAATCTTCGTACAGCATGTTGCGCACATCCTCTTCGGGTACATCAAACCAGTCCATGAGCACAGAGCCGTACAAGTCGCGGAAGTCGTGCTGCATGGCAACGCCTTCATCTACCGTAGCATTGGCAGAGATTTCGGGGCTCTCGCCCAGGATGACAGGATTGACACAGGAGCCAAACATCAGCAGGGGAGCGGCTGTGCCATGATCTGTGCCAAGACTGTCATTGGATCGTATGCGGCGGCCGAATTCCGAAAAGGTCATGCTCATGACGCGCTCCTCGAGTCCCTGTGCCTGCAGGTCTGCCTGAAAAGCCGCCATAGCCTCGGAGAGTATGCGCAGCAGCTCGGCATGTTCCCCCAGTATGGGGCTGCCTTGCTGTACCTGATTGGCATGGGTGTCGAAGCCACCCAGATTGACAACATATACCCGCGTCTGCAGTCCGCCGGCGATGAGCAGCGCCACATTTTTAAGCTGGTTGGCCAGGTTGCTTTCCGGGTAGGTAACGGTGTTAGCGCCCATATTGGCAGCCTCGGTAATGACTGCTCCGTATGCATTGGTCTGCGAGATGGCGGTGCGCAAAAACTGCAGCTCCTGCCCATAGGGGGTACTGGGGATACTGCCGGATTCTCCCTCCAGTATAGGCGAGAGCGTAAGCGGATTATTGATCGCTATGCTAAAATTGGCTGCCGTCCCCTGACAGGTTTCCGTGACCACTGTCCCCATGGTAATCGCAAAAGGATGCGGGTGTTGTGCATTGGGATAGCCTTCCGGAAAATTGGCGTACTGGCTGTCCATATAACGCCCCAGCCAGCCGGTGCGCCAAAACTCATTGGCAGGGGAGCCGGAGGTCCAGATGTCGGTACTCCGGAAGTGGGAGCGATCCTGATTGGGATAAGATACCGCCTGTACAATGCCCAGCTTAGCCTGCTCATACAAGCCCCGTACACCCGCCATGGAAGGGTGGAGGGCGGTGGTGTCTGTCAGGGATAAGAGGCTCGACTGCGGGAGCAGTATATTGCCGCGCACATTGGCCAGCCCATCGTACTGGTCTACAGGAATCACCATATTGAGGCCATCATTGCCACCATTGAGTTGTATGAGTACCAGCACGCGATCGCTGTTGCTGTTCATATTGCCGAAGAGCGATGAGCGACTGATGGCCGAGACGGGTAGGCCGTTGAGGAGTACCGGCAGGGTCAGTGCCTGGCCTGTATGCTTGAGAAATGATCTTCTTTTCATGGCGTATGGATTAACTAAGGTGAAACTCCGGCAATGACAGCAGAACGTTGAGCAGGTTGCGAAGCTTGAGGGTCACAGAATCCCTGACAGCCGTATTGCTGGGATTGTCGACATACTCACCGTACTCTGCCCCCCATACATAATCGGGCAGGCCGGGAATCAAAGCATCCTTGAGTGCCGCGTACTGATTGGCTGCCAGCGGCTGCGGGCACAGCAGCGAGACCATCTCCCCGACAAGGGCATTGGGATCAAAGGGATCGTCAAAGCCGGCAACCCAGTCCAGTGGTTGTACTCTTAGTCGGAATCCTGCAATGACTGTACCGGTGCCCGACATGGCCCGCGTAAAATTGGCGCGTGCCTGCAGCGTGTTGGCCGTGATCCACGACCGGTAGTAGAGAGGCTCCTGATAGTAGGCTTTCCAGCCGGCTACATCGGGCAGGTTGAGACAGTTCATCTCCATCAGCCCTGCGGTCTGAAAGAGTCTGAACATAACGGCCGCCCGCGCCGCCTGGTTGGCCGGCAGGGGTGCGCGGGTGGTTTTGAGAGTTGCGAGGATGTAGTCCAGCGGGTTGCGTATCATCGGGCCCACGCTGAGCATATCAAAAAAATGCGCACTGCGCAGCAGCGTCTGCAGCACGGGCTTGACCTCAAAATCACTGTCGATGAGCAGTTGTGCCATTGGCTCAATCACATTGGCTTCGGTCGTCTCATCAAGCTGGTAGTAGATAAACCAGCGGTAGAGCTTGCGACATATAAAGCGCGCCACCTCCCGCTTGCTGAAGATGATATCGATGAGGTGACTGTACTCCTGTGCACCCATATTGGAGATGCTGACGTTGTCAAAACGCGCACTAAGGGTTTTTGTCCCTGTATCGTGCCTGTTGGCGGTAAAAAAGCCTTCGATGGGCAGCGCCGCGTTTTGGGTGTTGAAGCCGCGGTCGCGCCAGCCGGTGAGCACACGAGCCATCTGGATGACATCTTCCTCCGTGTAGTGAGTGTAATCACCCGGCCCCACCTGTGGCCCTTTGCCGATGGTAAACAGCTCCAGCAGCTCGCGCGCATAATTTTCGTTGGGCGCCACATTGGTGTTCTGGTTGCCATTGAGGAACCGCAGCATGGACGGATCAATTGTCATAGCCTTGACCAGCTGCCGGAAGTTGCCCCAGGTGTACTGTCGCAGGGTGCTGATGTAGCGGTAGTTGAAGCGGGCGTCATTGACGTTGTTGATGGCAAAATGGTTGTGCCAGAAGAGGGTGAGTTTCTCCCGTATGGACATGCCCTCGCTGTACAGCAGGTCGGTCATCCAGGCACGCAGACTGCGTGCCCTTGCCGCCTGTAGGCCAGTAATGGCGGGATTGAAGGGTGCATTGATCCAGGTAGTAAACAGGCCTGCATTGGGGTCATCACTGAAATCGTAATAGACTGGCGGCTGTGGGGCCGGCAGTTCTGCAAACAACTGTTCGACAGCCGCATCCAGCCCCATAGCCAGGCAGCTGTTGATGAGCGCCTTATCGGGACCAAAGGTAGTGCGTCGCAGCAGATGAGCTGCCGTTTCGCGGGTCCATGGACCTCCGTAGGGCTCGAGTCCGGTCGTCACCAATGGCCTTGCACTGGTTACCAGTTTGTTTTGCTGCTTGCGCCCCAGTAAGGTCGCAAGGCTTGTCCGTCTATCCATACTTCCTTGATTGAAGATTGATTAGCGTATAAAAGGATCGCTGAAGCGGGTATCGGCGATAAGATCGGTATCGGTCAGGGTTTGCAAAAAAGCCACCAGTGCAGCCTTTTGTGCAGCCGTCAGGTTGAGCCTGGCCGGCCGTGGCGGCTGCTGCGTTTGCGGCGGCGGCGGCATGCGCAGCCTTGGATCCAGCGCAGGCCCGTCCTGGATACCACTGTTGTAGTGTTCTATGACCTCTTCCAGCGTAGCCAGCTGGCCGGCGTGCATATAAGGGCCTGTAAGCCCTACATTTTTCAGGGAAGGGGACTTGAAAACGACGGTCTCGCCGGCATTGAGCCCATTGCTGAGGCTGGTGGGCGTCAGGCTGAAGGTCGGGGGGGTATGGCAGCTGGCACAGCTGCCAACGCCCGGTGCCAGCGGCTGTAAAAAAAGCTGCTTACCCAGATTTTCTTCAGGGGAAAAGTTGGGAAAAGGCTGTCCGAGCCCGCCACCGGGGGTGGCAGGATTAAACACCTGCGAAAAACCCGTATCAAATTTGCTGTTGACCGAGACGATGCTGCGCACAAACTGTGCCAGTGCCCGTCGCATGTTATCTTCTGTAATCTCTTCGCTGCCAAAAGCCCGCCGGAACAATACCGGGTAGTAGGGCAGATTTTTCATGCGACTCACCAAAGCCGGCATGCCGCCACCGTCGGCGTCAAAACCCATTTCCACATGATCTTTGATAGGCTGCGTGACCTGATCCTCCAGGTCCCGGGCTCGCTTGTCCCAAAACATCGTCCGGCCAGCGTAGAAGCGGGCATTGGCCAGCCGCATGGAGTGCTTGCTGGTCAGCCCGCCGGCAAAGCCGGTGCTCAGCACACGTGCATCGGTAAAGCCGTTGGACTGCAGGTGGCAGCTGGCGCAGGAGATCGTCTGGTTGAGACTCAGTTGTTTGTCGTAGAAAAGTACCCGTCCCAACAGGGCACCATTGTCAGTCATGGGGTTGAGGGTGTTCGAATTGTCTGTATTGAGTACGTTGGGGCCATAGTGGGCGGGCATCACCGGATTGGCATAGTTGGGGATGGCATCCAGGGAAATGTTGAGGTAGGTACGCAGAATTGCCTGGTCAGCTTCGGCTTGCGGGAGGGTAGGTTCATCTTTTTGGCAGGCAGATGCGAGTAGCAGAAAGGCTGCCAGCAGCAGATTGGTGGCAGGAAAATACAGTCGTGTAAGCATGTGGGG
>JAUMBM010000177.1:0-12259 GCA_032115735.1 Saprospiraceae bacterium | reverse complement strand
GCGCTAGGCTTCAGCAATGACTGTGCGAGTTGCCATACGACGGCTGTCGGCTGGGCGCCGGCGACTTTTGCCAGCCATAACGATTACTATCCGCTCAATGGCGCGCACGCGGCCATTGCCAATGACTGCGCGGCCTGTCACAACGGTGATTACAACAATACACCCAATACCTGTGTGGGCTGCCATCAGGCGGATTATAACGGGACAACGGATCCTAACCACGCAGCAGCCGGATTTTCTACTGCCTGCGCGAGCTGTCACAGCGAGGCTGCCTGGACACCTGCTGATTTTGACCATGACAGTCAGTATTTCCCGATCTATAGCGGAGCGCACGAGGGTGAATGGAATCAGTGTACGGACTGCCATACCAACCCCAACAACTACGCGGAGTTTACCTGTGTGAGCTGTCACACTAATCCGGAGACCGATGAGGATCATGAGGATGTGAATGGCTATGTTTACAATAATACTGCTTGTCTGGCCTGTCACCCGACGGGTGATGCTGACCTGGTTTTTGACCACGATGCGACTGCTTTCCCGCTCACAGGAGCACATTTGGGGGCAGATTGTATGCAATGCCACGCCTCTGGGTTTGCGGGGACATCGACCAACTGTGCAGACTGCCACAGTGCGGCCTTCATGCAGGCTAACAATCCTGATCATGTGGCCCTCAACTACAGCACGGATTGTGTAAGCTGTCACACTACGGCTAGTGGCTGGGCGCCGGCGAGTTTTGATGATCACAACGACTACTACGCTCTCAACGGCGCACATGCGGCCATTGCCAATGACTGTGCGGCCTGTCACAACGGTGATTACAATAATACGCCCACGACCTGTGTGGGTTGTCACCTGACGGATTTTAACCAGACGATAGATCCTGACCATGAAGCGGCTCAGTTCCCGACCGACTGTGCGAGTTGTCATACGGAGACGGCCTGGTCGCCCTCTACTTTCAACCACGATGATTTTTATGCCCTGACAGGAGGCCATGCGTTGATCGCCAACGACTGCGCAGCCTGTCATAACGGGGACTATAACAACACCCCTAACACCTGTGCGGGTTGCCACGGCACGGATTTTAACCAGGCCAGCAACCCCAACCACGTGGCGCTGGGCTTCAGCAATGACTGTGCGAGCTGCCACACCACCCAGCCCGGCTGGGCACCGGCGACTTTTGCCAACCACAACGACTACTATGCGCTCAATGGCGCGCATGCGGCTATTGCCAATGACTGTGTGGCCTGCCACAACGGTGATTACAACAATACGCCCAACACCTGCGTGGGCTGCCACCTGACGGATTACAACGCTACCACCAACCCCGACCACGAAGCTGCTCAGTTCCCGACGGACTGTCAGAGCTGTCATACAGAGACCGCCTGGCTGCCGGCTAGTTTTGACCACGATGTATTCTATGTACTCAACGGGGCGCATGCGGCTATTGCCAATGACTGTGCGGCCTGTCATAACGGTGATTACAACAATACGCCAAACACCTGCGTGGGCTGCCACCTGACGGACTACAACAGCACCACCAATCCCGACCACGAAGCCGCCCAGTTTCCGACGGATTGTCAGGACTGTCATACAGAAAGCTCATGGATACCTGCGAGCTTCAACCACGACGATTTTTACCCGCTGACAGGGGGGCATGCCATTATTGTCAATGAATGTGCCGCCTGCCACAACGGTGATTACAACAATACGCCCAACACCTGTGCAGGTTGTCACGGTACTGATTTCAATCAGGCCAGCAACCCCAACCACGTAGCGCTGGGCTTTAGCAATGACTGCGCCAGTTGCCACACTACCCAGCCCGGCTGGGCGCCGGCGACTTTTGCCAACCACAACGACTACTACGCGCTCAATGGCGCGCATGCGGGCATTGCTAATGACTGCGCTGCCTGCCACAATGGCGATTACAACAACACGCCCAATACCTGTGTGGGCTGCCACCTGACCGACTACAACGGTACGACCAATCCGGACCATGAAGTCGCCCAGTTCCCGACGGACTGCCAGGATTGTCACACGGAGACGGCATGGGTACCGGCCACTTTTAACCATGACAACTTTTACCCCCTCACAGGCGGGCACGCCATTATTGCCAACGAGTGTGCTGCCTGTCACAACGGGGACTACAACAACACGCCTAATACCTGTGCAGGCTGCCATACGGCTGATTTTAACCAGGCCAGCAACCCCAACCACGTGGCGCTGGGCTTCAGCAACGACTGTGCGAGCTGCCACACCACCCAGCCCGGCTGGGCGCCGGCAACTTTTGCCAACCACAACGACTACTATCCGCTCAATGGTGCGCACGCGGCCATTGCCAATGACTGTGCCGCCTGCCACAACGGCAACTACAGCAATACCCCTAACACTTGTATAGGCTGCCACCTGACCGATTTCAACCAGACGACGGATCCTGACCATGAAGCCGCCCAGTTCTCTACCAACTGTATCAGTTGCCACAATGAGAACGCGTGGGTACCTTCAAGTTTTGATCACAATGATTTTTACCCGCTGGTGGGTGCGCACGCTGCGATTGCGAACACCTGTGTGGCCTGCCATGTCGGGGGTAATTACAGCAATACGCCCAACACCTGCTTTGGATGTCATAGCGGGGATTACAACGGGACCAACGATCCGGACCACCAAAGTGCCGGTTTTCCGACCAACTGTGAGGCTTGCCACTCGCAGAATGCGTGGACACCTGCTACTTTCAACCACGATGGTATGTATTTCCCCATTTACAGCGGCACGCATGATGGGGAATGGGATGCTTGTGTCGACTGTCATACTGTACCTAACAATTTCTCGTTATTCAGCTGTATTGATTGCCACGAGCATGATAACCCGGCAGAACTGGCCGATGATCATGAAGATGTAAATGGGTATATTTACCAGAGTACAGCTTGTTATGCCTGTCACCCAACCGGAGATGATTAATGCGTATGATACACAGATTAATTTTTCTGGTGAGCTGCATCTTTCTTAGCTACTGGCTTTCCGCTCAGCAGACGGCTACTTGGCTACAAGGGAGTGTATCTTTTGTATCCTCCAGAAACGTGTATGTTAAGTTTCCAAACACCAGCGGTATCACTCCCGGAGATACCCTGTATACAGCAACGGCTACCGAAAAAATAGCCGCATTGAAGATAGAGAACAAATCCTCGACTTCTACTGTCTGTACACCCCTGACTGACCAAATTTTTAAGGTTGGCGATATACTTTTTGCTCGAATTACTACTACTCCGGTACCCGTTGCTGAGGAAGCAGTGATAAAGCCAAGTCCCCTACCCTCTGGCCCGGCCGCTGCCAACATTGTGCTGCCCGATGAGGACACGGTCAGCCTGTCTCCCTACAAAGAAAAAATTAATGCGCGTATTTCCATTGCCAGCTACAGTAATTTTTCTGATTACAGAGATTTGCATCGTATGCGCTATGCCTTCAATTTTACCGGCGAGCACATCAATGGATCGAAATTTTCTATAGATAACTATATTACTTATCGACATACCCTGGGTGACACGGTAGGAGCCCCGCACAACAGTTTTGCTCAGGCACTTAAGGTATATGGACTTTCGGTTCGATATGACATAGACTCAACAGCGAGTCTGACGTTTGGACGTCGTATTAATCCCCGCATGAGTAACCTCGGTGCTGTCGACGGCCTACAATTTGAGAAACAGTTTGGTCGATTTTACGCAGGGGGCATTGTGGGTTCAAGACCAGATTTTGCTGATTATTCGTTGAATTTAAATCTTTTACAGGGTGGAGCCTTTGTAGGCATTCGTTCGGGTACAGCCCGACAGTCGCAGCATACCACAGTCGGCATCATGGAGCAGTTTAATCGCTTTAAAGAGGATCGCCGATTTGTGTATGTGCAGCACAGCAGTCAGCCAGCAAAGAATATCAGCCTTTTCGGCTCTGCCGAGCTTGATTTATTTCAAAACATACTGGAAGTAAAGAGTAATACCCTTAAGCTCACCAATTTATTTACTTCTGTGCGATACAGGCTCAGCAACAAGTTGCAACTCTCTGCATCCTTTGACAGTCGCAGAAACATCATTTACTATGAGACCTATAAGAATCAGATAGAACAGCTTATTGAAGACGAGTCGCGGCAAGGTTTACGACTGGGCTTCAACTATGCCCCGATGAAAAGCGTTTCAATAGGTGTGAACACCAGCTGGCGTTTTCAGCAATCGGGTGCCAATCAAAGCACCAATTACAATGGTTACATCAACATCGCCAAAATCGGGAAGCTAAAGATCCGAACTTCTATTACTGCCAACCTGCTCGAAACAGCCTATTTGAAGAGTAATATGCTGGGGATGCGGCTGTCTCATCAACTCATCCGCAACAAGCTGGACGCGGAGGCCTATTTCAGGCGTATTGACTATCGATTTGGAAGTACAGGTAATACCGTGAGTCAGCACATTGGCGGTGCAAGTCTGTCATTTACCCTCGCCAAGAATATGAATTTGTTTATATATTATGAAGGTATTTTTGCAGATGACCCTTCCCAGCAGGTAACCCGCATCAATACCAGGCTTATGTATAGGTTTTAGGATTTTTCCGGATATCAACCGGCAATGTGGTCATCATTTTTAATAAATATTTGAACACGCTACATGAGTAACAAGTATTTTACCCTCTTTATGACCTTGGGTATGGGGTTATTGGCTGCCTGTGATTCTGGCCCCAAAGTCATTGAAAGTGAAGTTCCTGCCGCAGCAGAAGCCGGCCAGCAGCAAGCTGCGGGCGGGTTTTCATTTCAGAGCGCCGATGGGCAACCGATGGTTGCTGAGGCTGGTGAAGCTACCGTCAGAACGATTGTTGTTAAAGAAGTGCTGAACACGGCGCGCTACAGCTACCTGCTGGTGACAGAAGGTGCTGAAGAATACTGGGTAGCCATTTCAAAGAGAGACATTAAAGTTGGCGGCACCTACATGTTTCAGGGCGGGCTGCTGAAGAAAAATTTCTTCAGTCAGGAATTCAACAGGCAGTTTGAAACACTCTACCTTGTATCCAACCTACGAGAACCCGGGGGCGGCAGCGAGGATGAGCTGGATGCAGGGTTTGCTCAGCTTGGCGCAGCCGATTTGGAGGTTGGAAAAATTACACATGCACAGGGCGCAACGCGACTCTCGGATTTATTCGCCAGCAAATCGAAATTTGCCAATAAGCAAATTGTGATCACGGGTAAGTGTGTAAAGGTTAATCCGATGATTATGAACCGCAACTGGATTCATATTCAGGATGGTACGGGCGACCAACTGGATCTTACCGTTACGACCACCGAAAACATCGCTTTAGGGTCGGTGGTGACCCTTAAGGGCACCATAGCGCTGGATAAAGATTTTGGAGCGGGCTACCGCTACGATATCATCATGGAGGGTGCTGTAGTTCAACAATAAGATACGAGAATATATGGGGATGGTAAAAAAAGTATTCGACCGCCTTTTCTCAACATCGGCGGCGGGTCTGTATATGTTACTATTTGCAGCAGCCATTGGCGTAGCAACATTTATTGAAAATGATTTTGGCACCAGTTCTGCCAAGAAAATAATTTTCAACAGCTGGTGGCTGGAGATTGTAATGATTCTTTTTGGCGGATCCATTTTGGCCAACATTTATCGCTTTCGACTGATACAGCAAAGAAAATGGGCAGTTCTTTCGTTCCACGCGGCTATTATTGTCATTTTACTAGGCGCTGCCATTACGCGCTATTTCGGCTATGAGGGCATGATGCACATACGTGAGCGGGACAGTGCGAACACCTTTCTGTCTTCCGATACGCACCTCATCTTCGAGGCGAGAAAGGGCACTAAGCGCTACCAGTTTTCTGAGCCCGTTCTTTTTGCCACCTTGGGTGACAACCATTTTGAAGAAGAGTACATCATAGGTGGCAAGCAATTTAAGGTTGAAGTGGTAGAATTCATGCCCAATCCTACAGAAATCATGTCTGAGGATGCTGCGGGTCGGCCGGTACTCCAGATTGTTATTGGCGGTGCCAATGGCCGTGAAGAATACTATCTGCAGCAAGGGCAGCGTTCGACTATCCGGGGAACGCTCTTCAACTTTGGTGCTGAAGAAGACCCGCAGGCCTTCAATATTGTCCTACAGGGAGATCAATTATTTTTCAAAGCTGCCTCTGCCTATACACAGATGCAGATGGCTACCCAGCAAAATGATACAGTTGCTGCAGGTTTACTACACCCGCTAAAGCTGCGAAGTCTGTACAGCAATGGAGCACAGAGCTTTGTTTTTGGGCAGTTTGCGCCCAAAGCGCGGGTAGATATGCAGGCAGGCGCTAAAAAAATGGAAAGTTCCAGTATGGCTGCACTAAAAGTCAGACTGACCGACACCGCCGGAAAGACACAGGAACAATATGTTTTCGGCATGGCCGGCGTTGAAGGCAGACCCAGGATATTTGATCTTGGAGACATGCAACTCGCCATTTCCTATGGCTCGAAAATCGTTCAACTGCCCTTTTCCATTGCGCTAAGGGATTTCATTCTGGAGAAATATCCTGGTACCAACAGTGCCTCTTCCTATGCAAGCGAGGTGACCCTTCAGGATCCAAGTTCGGGGCTAGTCAGAGATCAACGTATCTATATGAATCACATTCTCAATTACGGCGGTTATCGCTTCTTCCAGTCTTCCTTTGATCAGGATGAACTAGGTACCTACCTGAGTGTTAATCACGACCGCTGGGGAACCTGGGTTTCTTACTTAGGATACGGCATACTCACACTGGGTATGATTATCACCTTTTTTGACCGCCGAAGCCGCTTCCGGCAGCTGGCCAACCAGCTGGCCGGTATACGCCAGGCGGGTAAATCTCTGGCAGTGCTTTTCATACTGATGAGCCTGCAATGGTTGAGCCCGGCGGCACTCCGGGCCACTGACAGCTACCTGCCTACGGTATCCCCCGAGCACGCGACCTCCTTCCGCTACCTCATTATTCAGGATCACCGCGGCAGGATGAAGCCAATGAATACCTACGCGAATGAGATTGTACGAAAATTGTCTCACAAGGAGACGCTCTACGGACTCAATGCCGAACAGATTGTCCTGGGCATGCTGGCAAGTCCCAATGACTGGTATCAGCGGCCCCTCATCAAAATGGGCAAGCATGAGCGAACGAAGGAGCTCATCAAAGTTGACGGGCCATTGGCCTCTTATAGTGATTTTTTTACCCGCGATGGGCAGTACATTCTGAAGCCCTATGTGCAGCAGGCGTACAATACCCCTACTAAAGACCGGGGGGTCTTTGAAAAGGAGATGATTAAGCTGGATGAAAAAGTTAACATCTGCAACATGGTGTTCTCGGGTACTTTTTTAAAATCATTTCCCATCTCGGGGCATCCTGAAAACGCCTGGGACGCTCCGCGTCAGGCGCACCAGCACCAAGACCGGGAGGCCCCGCTGCCCGATAAATTTTTAGACGCCTACCGCTCGGCCCTGCAGGCCGGCATTGGCGGTGGTAATTGGCAGCAAGCCGACCAGCTTCTCACAGAACTCAAAGATTATCAGCACAAATACGGTGCTGGCATCATTCCTTCTTCCGCCAAGATCAATGCGGAGCTGTGGCTCAACCAACTCAACGTCTTTAATAGACTGACCATGTCTTATGCGGTTCTGGGACTGCTCTTTTTAGCACTGCTTTTTGTGTCTGTCTTCAAGCCTGCACTCAAGCTACAGCCTGTTTTTCAGGTATTGAGCGTACTTTTTTTTGTGAGCTTTGCCTTCCACACGTTGGGGCTGGGGCTTCGTTGGTATGTTTCAGGCCGGGCTCCCTGGAGCAATGGCTATGAATCTATGATCTATATAGGTTTTACGACTACACTGGCAGGCATCATCTTTGGCCGCAAATCGGCTGGTAGCCTGGCAGCAACCAATATCCTGGCAGCGACTATTCTTATGGTAGCAGGCCTAAGTTGGCTCGATCCGGAAATCACCCCACTGGTACCCGTACTCAAATCTTACTGGCTCACCATACACGTATCCCTGGAAGCCGGCAGCTATGGTTTCCTGATGTTGGGAGCTATCATCGGGGTAATCAATCTTGTTTTCATGATTTTCAGGAATCCCCGCAATGCAGGAAATATAGACCGCATGGTCCGGGAGATGACTATGATCAGCGAGATGACCCTGATTGGAGGTTTGGTCATGATCAGCGTTGGCACCTATCTGGGAGGTGTCTGGGCCAATGAATCCTGGGGGCGCTATTGGGGCTGGGACGCCAAAGAAACGTGGGCTTTGGTCACCATCCTGATCTATGCCTTCATCCTGCACATGCGATTTATTCCGGGCATGCGCGGCGATTATGCATTCAATCTGGCATCGCTCTTTGGATGGGCCTCTGTTGTAATGACTTACTTTGGTGTCAACTACTACTTGTCAGGTCTGCACTCCTATGCAGCAGGAGACCCTGCGCCCATCCCCCCTTCTATTTTTTACGCCCTCATCATCCTGACAATTATCAGTATTCTTGCCTACTGGAAAAACTGGTACAACGACAGGCGCCTGCAGGCGCAACAGCATGCTGTAGCCTGATTTTTTCGGGCGGCTTTAGCCGCCTAAAAGCCCTGTAGATAAAGGTATTTCAGCAGTTAGCTGGCGCCCGGGCGCCAGCTAACTGCTGAAATACCTTTTTTTATGACAAAAAAATTACAATTCAGGAACTAATCCACCCTGTCCATGCGTTAAGCATCAGTCAATAGATTGCAAACTGTAAAAAGTTCAAAGTCATGTCTTGTTTTCCTTCACTGCTATTTTCTTCTAGCAATCTAAACGGCCAGGCCGCTTAGCTTTCCTTTTTCTAATTTATTTCATTTGCAAGATTTTTGACCTGCACCTTGTGCAGGCAGGCGCTGCATTTACCGAAAACAACAGACATGGCAAAGTTAAAAACCATCGCTAAAGCGATGTACAGACTCGGATACAAAGACAGCCCCATGCTGTCGGAGGCCATACAGCTCATACACAGCAAACTCAAATACAACCAAACGAAGGAAGCAATTTCACTACTTACTGCCTTCATGGGTAAACCCGAAGATTTCAGCGGGCACGAGCTCCTGGGACCATTGGTGGATAAGTACAACCAGCCCCCTGCTGCTACGGAAGCTGCCGATACTTCTTCCAACCAGCAAGGTATCCAGTTTGCCATCTTTGGGAAGGAGCAGATCGGAGCATCGGCACTGAACCAAATGTACCAGGCAGCCAAATTGCCCATCAGCCTTGGCGGAGCGATCATGCCCGATGGTCATACCGGCTATGGGTTGCCTATTGGAGGTGTACTAGCCACAGACAATGCCGTCATTCCTTATGGCGTCGGCCTTGACATTGGCTGCCGTATGTGCCTGAGTATCTATGACCTGCCTCCTGCCGACCTGCAAAACAAACGATCGTTTTTCGTGAACACCCTCAAGGAGACTACCCTGTTTGGCAGTAGTGCCATGTTTAAGCAATCTGAGGAGCACCCTGTCATGGATCATCCTTTATTTTTTGAAATGCCTTTGCTAACAGCCATGCATGCCAAGGCGTGGAAACAACTGGGGAGTTCCGGTTCAGGCAATCATTTCGTAGAGTTTGGCATTGTTGATTTACCTGCAGAGGACACGCAGCTTGGACTGCAGGCGGGGTCTTATCTGGGAGTACTTTCGCATTCGGGCTCACGTGCATTAGGTGCAAAGGTTGCGCAGTATTATACCAATGTTGCCATCAGCAAGCGCAGGCTGGCCCAGGAAATGAAACAGCTGGCATGGCTTTATCTTGATGAAGATGCAGGCGCTGAGTATTGGGCAGCTATGAATCTGGCAGGTGATTATGCTACCGCATGTCATCAGGTGATTCATAATAAAATCAGCAAGCTGCTGGGGCGCAGGCCTGTGAGCATTGTGGAGAACCACCACAATTTTGCCTGGAAAGAAAACTGGCAGGGGCGTGAAGTGATTGTACACAGAAAGGGAGCTACCCCTGCAGGTGCAGGTGTAATGGGCATCATTCCCGGCTCTATGGCATCCCCGGGATTCATTGTCAGAGGTAAAGGCTTCGCACCTGCTTTACATTCCGCTTCACACGGGGCGGGACGACTGATGAGCAGATCTAAAGCTCGCGACAGTATTACATCCGCGCAGATGCAAAAGCTGCTTCAGCAGCACGATATTACCCTTTTGGGCGGTGGTATTGACGAAGCTCCCTTTGCCTACAAGGATATCCATACTGTCATGCAGCAACAAACTGAATTGGTTGATGTGGTTGGCAGCTTTTTTCCGAAGATCGTCCGTATGGCGGACAACTAAAACTCTTATGCATCAGCAGGGCCCCCTTTTGGGGTCCTGCTTTGCTGTAACCCGCCACTGCTTTTTAGCCCCTCACTAAGCCCCGGCAGGAGGTGTATATTTTTTTAAAAAAACAACCTGCCCCTTGGCCTGGGCCAAAGGGCAGGTTATTGCTGATCGGCCTGCGTATGTCTGTTATTCGACAATAATCATTTGCCGGGTCTCCTGATATGCACCACACTGCAGCGTGTAGCTTACAATACCCGTCAATCCAAGTGCCCTGGCATTGACCTTATACTCATGATAACCCGCCGGCAGGCTGGCCTGCACCACCTGCAGGGTACGGCCGAGGCCGTCCTGCAGGCTTAGTACCGTCTGCCCCCCGGCAATCAGGTAAAACCTGATGACGGTTTCTTCGTTGAAAGGATTCGGGTAGTTCTGATAAAGCTTATTGGATGATTCCAATGTGCTTGGCTTCACAAACGCCAGTTGCACTTCCATCAGTTCTCCGATCCGGTTGTAAGCTTCCGCCGGTGTATATCGACTGCCAATGCTGACTATCTCCTGCAGCCGTACGCTGGCTTTTGCCCGAATAACTAACTCATACAGTAAATCGGCCTCGCCGATACTGCCATCTGCCTGGCCTGTTACCCAGTTCCAGCTACTCGTCAACGAACCCTCGCTCAGGTAGCGCTGCCCCAAATGTGCCTCACCCAGCGCTGCCGGTATCACCTGCTCGATCGTAGCGGCTGTCGGATTTAGCTGCAGTGTGTACTGATAACCCTGCACTTTCGCCAAATCTCGTGCACGTACAGCGACACGAGTCACTTCGCCGGCTCTCAACTCTACATCCTCGATCTCAAGTTCGAAGCGACCCCGCAAGCTGCGTTCCTCAACTGCCAGCAGATTAGGTTGCGCACTGCCGTTGACGTCTCCAATCTTTATGGCTACAAAGTCTGCATTCATCAGCTCTGCCTGAAGATTGTTGATACTGAGTGCCTCCGGGAAATTTTCCTGCCATGGATTCGAAGGATTCGGGAATACATAGCTGGCCGGGATGAACCGCCAACTGCTGTTATTGGCAAACTGGGTCTCAATATTCAGGATTAACCTACGTAACTGAATAACGTCAAGCGTGGTAATCGTTCCGGATCTGTTTATATCTGCCGCAATCAGCTTGTAAGGGCTGTTCAACAACTGTAGGTTGAGTATATGCTTACTAATAAGGACCACGTCAAAAGTTGTCACACCGTTGAGCGGGTTGACATTCAGATTTGGCGTCACTGTGTAGTCCCCACCTGTCTGCAGATCTTCAAAGCTGAACGTACCGTTCGCGCCCGTCGTCACCGTCTGGTTGCCCTGGCCACTCATACTCACCTGCACGCCCTGTACAGGTACGAGTATTTCTGTTCTCACACGTCCGGATACTGATCCTCCAGCCTGACACAGGCCATTGGGGTCAACCAAGTGGATGTAGGTTTCGCAGTAATCGTAGTTGCCCACCGCATCTACTGCATATACATACAGCGTAATGGTTGCCGGCAAGGTGCCCGCACCGCCTCCTGCCTGGTAGTCCGCACAGTCAAACTGTATACTGCCGGCTGTCGTCGGATTCGGGGCTACGCCCGGTGCCAGCTGGGCTGCATAGATCGCTATCTTCAGCGGTCCGTTACAGTCCCCGTCCAGACTCGACACAAACTGTGCCGCTGTCAGTACAGGTGTCATGCCTCCGTCGATCGTTCCGTTGCCGTCCGTATCCGCCGGCATCAGCGTCGCTGTGAGCCCGTTGATGCACACCGGTGCCGATACCTTGCAGTCGCGTACTTCAAACACGGCTACCACACCTGTCGCCTCATTCGCACAGCCGTCGTTGGCACGGATCAGGAAGGCGTGGCGACCAATCGGGAAGCTGCCCTCGATGCGGTAGTTACCACCACCCAGATTGATCAGGCTGGCCG
>JAUMBM010000176.1:0-3138 GCA_032115735.1 Saprospiraceae bacterium | reverse complement strand
CCGCCGGAAACCCGCCACCACTTTCCTTCCCAACGGTACAACAGTATCAGGTACAAGCTGAGCAGCAGCGTATTAATCAGCATACGGAAAAATATGCCCACAGGCCACTGCTGCTCAATGAGTATGGATACACCAAAGAACAACAATGCCAAGAACATATATCGTGCCATAAACCGTACCGGATAGCTGACCGGCATGATCTTGCGTCCTGCCTGATAACTGGCAGCAGCCATAAAACCATAACACGCCAGTGATGCCCAGGCTGGGCCGTAGTAACCCACCCACGGAATTAACCAGGCATTGACTGCCAAGGTGATAATCATACCCGCCAATGCTATATAACCGCCAATACGCGTCTGATCCGTAAGCTTATAGCTCATGGCAAAATTGTAGTACAGACCCAGAAAAAAATTTGCCGCCAAAAGTATAGGCAGTACCCCCAATCCCTCGCGGAAAGATTTTCCCAGAAAATATTGTATAAGATCGATATACAGCATGATTCCCAGAAAAGCTAAACTCCCTATCCATGCAAAAGCCCTCGCAACAAGACCAAAAATCTGCCGGTCGTCATGCTGCGCGCTGTACCGAAAAAAGAACGGCTCCGCTGCATAATTAAACGCCTGAATAAACAGGTTCATCAGTACCGCCAGTTTGGCCGCCGCCGCATAAATACCCGCTGTTGACTGGTTGGTCGCCAAATCTCCGCTGCCCCACATTTTGAGTAATGGTACACCGATCAGTTGGTTGACAACCCCCGCAAGTCCGGCCAGTACCAAAGGTAGTCCGTACGACAACATCTGCCGCCACAAGGCATAATCAAACCACACAATACTTCCAGCGCCCGATGACCTGAAGTACAGCGGTAACAGCCACAACAAAGTGGCTGCACTGGCCATCATATTAGCCCAAAACACATAACTCACCCGCTGACTTTCGTCGTAAGCAAATGACAGCCAGCCCCATCCGTTGGCAGTCAGCCACGGAGCCCCCTCCAGCAGATAGAACAACAGACCCATATTGAGGACGATAGACCCCAGCTTGAGTAAGGCAAACTGTAATGGCCGGCTGTCTAGTCGAAGGCGCGCAAAAGGTATGGCCGACAATGCATCCAGCACAACAATGACAGAAAACAATATGACGTAATCCTGCTGATCAGGATACTGTAACCATTCAGCAATGGCAGGTGCCAACAGTACGAGTATCCCCAACAATGGCAAGGAAGTGGCAACGATGGATATCGACGCAGTCCGAAACGCGCGGTCACGGTCTGCTGCCTGACGACCATATCGAAAAAATGCAGTCTCCAGCCGATATGTAAACAGTACGAGTAACAATGCAATGTAGGTATAGAGCTCATTTACGATGCCATAATCTCCCGTCACAAAGGCCCGTGTGAGATAAGGTGTCAATATAACCCAATTGACCAGCCTGCCAACAATGCTGCTGAGACCGTAAATGGCTGTCTCTCCCGCTAACTTTTTTAATAAAGACATATATTGTTACTCAATTCTATTCGGGCAACCGGATACGCAAGTCGCTGCCACCCGCTTTGTAGGCGACAACCCGCTTCATACTTAATACAGCGGATGGTAAATACCAGGCAGCGTACCGAAATAGTAGTCCGGTAATTTCTTGAGAGCAAAAGTCTGAAATTCTGATATAAAAACATCCTCACGCTGCCAGTCAGCACTAAATTTACTCGTATCCGGAGTTATCATCAGGCTCGACGCACTATCCGGCATTTCACAAGCAGTCAGCAGCAGCGTTTCATAAGGTGTTGCCCAGGTCATGAACAGCGTATCCATGGGGCTTTGCTGCTCTGTGAGGTAAAATTTCCTGACATCGGGTTTTTCCATTTTCCCGTTTTTCATCGCCTGCGACAACCAATCGAGCCGGGCAGCAAATGGTTCGTGCCCCGCGGATATGTGCAGTAAACGGGCCGTCAGTACGGTTACCATGACCAAACGTACCCATCGAAGCTTCAGCCAGTCGTCCAGTAACTGAGCCCCTGCAGGAATGGCAACTATGGGTATAATAGGCATATAATTCACCTCTGCATAAAATCGATAGCTGGCATTAGGAGACCCCAACGCACTAATAACCACATACCCGACTACAGCCAGTGTCACAAAAACGATGTCTGCCCACGCCCTTTTTCGGATGCTCCCCAGCAGAAAAGCGACATACAAAAGTAACACCCCCCACCAATAGTGCCAGAGATGGTTAAAAAATTTGCTGTAAGCCGGATAAGAGAAGTAGTTGGGGAAATCTTCTTGCAGGTTTTGCATAAATACCGACATCTTTCCGCTGTCATACCAATTGGGAAGGTATACTTGTTTGAGGACAATAATCCCCAGGTAGACTAGCTGCACCATCCCATAACGCCAATGGCGCAAGGCTGGATTTTTCCATACGAAAAAGACGGCCAGAAAAGACCACGGCAGCACCAGCAGGGGATGATAAAAAACGACGGCTACCAAGGCCGGCAATAAAAACAGCATGTGCCATCCCCTGTCGATTGCCGGAAAGCGCCGGATGAAAGCCCAAACGACCAGCATGAAACCTAATCCCTGCTGTAATTCTGAAGTACACCAGTAGAATCCGTCAACCGTCATTAGCAAGTATAAGCACAACATAGCCCAACTCATCAGACGATCCTTGAAGACGAACGCTGTCAATGTAAAGAATAGTAGATACAAGAGCGTAAATGATACGGAATACAATAAAAGTACACCTTTAAGCGGCAACATCAGCTTACTGCCCCATAAAGGCAGTGCTTGCACAACAGCTGCCCCAAACCGCTGAACCTGTACCTGCACATCACCATCCCGCAACATGAGCACCGTCTGGTAGGCCACATCCAAAAATAACGTGCGCTCCCGCCAGTAGATCACAGACAGTAGCAGCAGGGCAATCATACCCGCAAAACCCAGCCTGAAAATAAATCGATCTTCCTTATTCATATACCCTTTGGTTGCACTTCTATGTTCAGACAATCGAGTGAAAACGAAGCTTTATTAAGGTTCCCTCCCCCTCTACCGACAGCAACTCCATCTCCGCCCCGTGAAGCTGTACAATACGTCTGCAGAGCGATAGTCCAATTCCATGACCCGTAGTAGTAGATCGCGTATTACTGGC
>JAUMBM010000175.1:0-14304 GCA_032115735.1 Saprospiraceae bacterium | reverse complement strand
CCAGACTTCCGATAAACATCCAGAACTCGCGGCTGCTGATAGCCTCTTCCTTTTCCGGTTGGGGGATATGTCGGTGGCGGTACACCAGCAATCCTATGGCCAGAAAAGTATACAGTAAAATAAACAGGACCAGCTGGTTTTCAAGCCCCATTTCTGTGAAAGCATGCACAGAAGTCTCTCCCAGCACGCCAGAGCGTGTGAGGAAGGTGGAGTATACAATCAAAATAAAAGTCAGCAGATAGTACACATAAGTAGCCCTGATACCATGCGACGTATTGCGGGCAATCAGATTGGTATGGATACCAGCCACCAGAATAAGCCAGGGCACGAGCGACATGTTTTCTACCGGATCCCAGGCCCAGTAGCCACCGAAGCTCAGCGCCTCATAGGCCCAGGCACCTCCCATGAGGATACCTGCGCCGAGGATGCCACCGCTCATCAGCGCCCAGGGCAGCGCCGGCTTGAGCCACTCGCGGTGTTTGCCCGACCACAGGCCGGCAACAGCAAAGGCAAAAGGAACGCTGGTAGAAGCAAAACCAAAGAAAAGCGTGGGCGGGTGGATGGTCATCCACCAGTTTTGGAGCAGCGGATTGAGGCCCGTACCCTGCAGCAAGCTCACATAGTTGGCCTGGGCAAAAATAGGTGCGTCCATCACATCCCGCAGCAGCAGTGTCGGGTTGCTGCCAATGCGGACAGGCTCATCGCCCAGCCCTACATAGACGCCCAGGATCATGCTCACCAGTACGACCTGTATGGACGCCAGCACCGCCAGCACATAAGGTTCCCACTCTTTGGCAGAGAGCAGCAGCAGTCCGCCGATAATCACATGCCAGAACATCCACAGCAAAAAGCTGCCTTCCTGGCCTTCCCAGAAGGCAGAGAAGACGTATTTGAACAGCAGGTCGTCATTGACGTGCGCCTGTACGTACTGATATTCATAGTATTTATTGACCATTATGAAAAAAATGGTCGTAATCACGGTCAGGATAGACACACCGTGCACCACAAAAGCGGTGCGTCCCATCCTGAGCCACTGGGCGGCTTCGGTGGGATTTTCCCGCCTGCGGGTCGCCATAAAATACGAAACGGTGGCGAGCAGGCCAGCGACAAAAGCCAGCAGAATACCGGCATGGCCAATCCGGCCAGGCCACAGATGTTCACCTATGTACTGAATTTCCTCCGTCATGAGCAGCAGCTAGAGTTAGTTGATTTGATTTTCTTTGAGGTAAACCTCCTCATCTTTGTACTTAGAGGGGCACTTCATCAGTACATCCGTTGCGACGAAAGCGTCATCAGCCATGCGACCTGTGAGGACAATTTGCTCGGAAAGCTCAAAATCCTGTGGCTTTGGCTGCAGCAGCACCACCTTCTGCTCGTTGCCTTCGGTATCGCGCAGGTAGAAGCTGAAATGGTTGGGATCTTTTTGCGGATCATAGACCATGGCTTTATCTTTCGCCAGCTGGCCGGCGATCTTAACCCGCTCGCCGGAGCGGCGGGCATCATCGAAGTTGCCATACTCACTGAGATCCTCAGAAGCAGACACGAAAAGACCGATGGCAACGGCCACCATAACGGCAGCGATGATATAGATACGTTTCATAGAAACAAGCTTTGTGCAAAGGTACGATAAGCGGCCTTGAAGGACGCAATAAAGCTGTCATAATAACAACATATTATTCCGTTTCGTTCGCCGGCAGCTTTTTGCCCGCCAGGGCACAGGCCTGCCCGCGTCTGTGCAGATGAAAGAAGCGCCGGCGGAGTTGTAATTTTTGCCTTATCTTGTGAGCAAGAAACGGATTGCCCAGCATGTCAAACCTGATAGTAGACCTTCGCAATGTACAAGTGCAGCAGGCCGGTAAGCCGGTGCTGCAGCAAGTAAATTTCAGAATTTCCCAGGGGGAGTTTGTCTACCTGATCGGTAAAACCGGGGCGGGCAAATCCAGCCTGCTCAAGACGCTGTACGGCGCCCTGCCGGCGGCGGGCGGTCAGGGCATGATTGCCGGCTTTGACCTGGGCTCCCTCAACCGGCGGAGCATTCCTCTGCTGCGCAGGAAGCTGGGCATCGTTTTTCAGGACTTCAGCCTGCTGTCGGACCGCTCGGTTTTTGAAAACCTCCGCTTTGTACTTCGCGCCACAGGCTGGCGCGACGAGCGGCTGATGCGCGAGCGCATCGACAGCATTTTGCAGCAGGTGGGGCTTGCGGGAAAAAGCATGAACATGCCGCACGAGCTGTCGGGCGGCGAGCAGCAGCGGGTGGCCATCGGCCGGGCGCTGCTCAACACACCGCTGTTGATACTCGCCGACGAACCTACGGGCAATCTCGATCCCGATACCAGCGATGATATTCTTATGCTGATGCGTAACCTTGCCAGGCAGCACCAGACGGCTGTGCTGTTTGCGACTCATGATTATCGGTTGCTGCAACATTTTCAGGCGCGGGTGGTGCGCTGCCACGAGGGCAAAATCGTGAATGATGAGGAGTTTTTTTAAAAAAATGACCGGCTCGCGCCTTAGGCCGGCCATGGGCCGCCGCAGGCTGTTTGCCTGCCTGCTTTTGATGCGCTGGCTGCTGCCAGGCGCTGCTGCGCAGGCGCCTCCTGCTGCGCCGGAGGTCGTGGTGGTAGGCGGAGGGCTCAGCGGCACTTTTGCGGCCCTGCAGGCCGCGCGGCTGGGCGCTTCGGTACTTTTACTGGAAGAAACCCCCTGGCTGGGGGGCATGCTGACCGCCGCCGGCGTGTCAGCCATTGACGGCAACCACCGCCTGCCCTCGGGCCTGTGGGGCGAGTTTCGCGACAGCCTCTACGCCCGCTATGGCGGGCCGGCGGCTGTGGAGACGGGCTGGGTGAGCAATACGCTCTTCGAGCCTGCTGTCGCGCAGGAAATCCTGCGCAATATGGTGGCGGCGACGCCGCGCATCAGCCTGCAGCCGGAAGCGCAGCTGCTGACGCTGCAGCGGCAAGGGACTGGCTGGGAGGGTGTTTTTTTACAAAAAAACCAGCGGCACGCTTTTCGCTGCCGCGTGCTGGTAGAGGCTACGGAGCAGGGCGACTGGCTGCGGGCGCTGGGCGTGCCCCGCGATCTCGGCATGGACAGCCGGGCCGCAAGTGGTGAAGCTTTTGCGCCGGCAGAAGCCAATGACATTGTGCAGGATCTTACCTATGTAGCGATACTCAAAGATTATGGACCGGGTGCTGACAGGACCATTCCGCGGCCGAGGGGCTACGATCCCGATGCGTTTCGCTGTTGCTGCGAAACGGCTGATCCGTCGCAGAAAAACAGCTCGCTCATCGACTGTGCGCGTATGCTGAGCTACGGCCGGCTGCCCAATGGTAAGTATATGATCAACTGGCCCAATTGCGGCAATGATATTTACCTGCAGCTAGCGGATACGACGCCCGATGAGCGCCGCAGGCTGCTCGAGGCAGCCAAGCTGCATACGCTGCGCTTTGTATATTTTATGCAGCACGAACTGGGCTACCGCCAGCTAGGGATTGCTGAGGGTGAATTTCCTACGTCTGACGGGCTTCCATTGATTCCTTATTATCGGGAGGCGGCCCGCATCCGCGGGCTGGTGCGCCTGACCGTCAATCATTTGCTCCGTCCTTTCGATCAGCCGGAAGCACTCTACCGCACGGGCATTGCCGTGGGCGACTATCCAATAGATCACCACCACAAAAAAAATCCGGCCGCTCCGGCCATCGATTTTATCAACATCAAAACGCCTTCTTTTAACCTGCCGCTGGGGGCGCTCATACCTCCCGATTTCCCCAATCTTATCGCTGCGGAAAAAAGTATAAGCGTCAGCAATATCGTCAATGGTGCCAGCCGACTGCAGCCGGTCATCATGGGCATTGGTCAGGCTGCCGGTGCGCTGGCAGCGCTGGCGGTGCAGCTGGGGGTGCCGACGGCAGAGGTGCCCGTACGGCTGGTGCAGGCGAGCCTGCTGCAGCAGGGGGCTTATCTGATGCCATACATCGATGTGCCTGTGACGGATTTTCATTTTTCGGATATTCAGCAGATTGGGGCAACAGGTATCATAAAAGGTGTGGGGGTGCCTTATAAGTGGGCCAACCAGACCTGGTTTTATCCCGAGTGGCCTGTGTCCGAATTCGAGCTGCTCGATGGCCTGCGCCCTTGGTATCCGCAACTGGCGCAACGCCGGGATGCTTCGGGTATGCGGCTCCGGCCGCCCTATCTGCTGTCACTGCTGTCGGCCGTCAGGCCCGGGCTGACGCAGACTGAGCTGACAACTGTCTGGCAGGAAGCCGGCTTCGGGGATGTATTGCCCGACCATCACGCTTTTAACCGGCTGGAGGCGGCCGTACTGGTCAATCGACTGTTGCGGCCTTTTGATATCCCTGTCGATCATCGCGGGCATCCTCTGCGGGTGGATGTCGATGGACGTTAGTTTGCGACCGCCTCTGGTAAATACACTGAAGGTGTGTGTCAATACGTGTCATAAGGGTTCAAAAGTGATCATTTGCCAAATTTGATAAGGTTGTTTTTGGAATTGAACGTATATTTGACTTTTGTCGTACGGTTGGGTCTATGTAGGTACCCTTACCGGGTAAATACGGGTAATCTATGTCACTGTCTACGCTCGATCTGGGGATCATTCTGCTGTACATCGTTGTCGTGCTGGCGGCGGGCTTTTATATGTCGCGCTATGCCTCCCGGGATCTGAATGCCTACTTTCTGGGCAACAACCGCCTGAAGTGGTATGCACTGGGGCTGAGCAATGCATCGGGCATGTTCGACATTTCGGGTTCGATGTGGACGGTGAGCATTCTGTTTATTTATGGCTTGAAAAGTGTGTGGATACCCTGGCTGTGGCCGGTATGGAACCAGGTTTTCATCTTTGTCTATCTGGCGCTGTGGCTGAGGCGATCCAATGTGATGACCGGGGCGCAGTGGATCAGTTTTCGGTTTGGTGAGGGACAGGGGGCGCGGCTTTCGCACATGATTATTGTGGCTTTTGCCATCATCAGTGTGCTGGGGTTTATGGCGTATTTTTTTGAGGGTATTGGAAAATTTTGTGTGCTGGTGCTGCCTTGGGATTTGAGCTGGTCCATGGGAGGGGTTTCGCTTACGTCGGCCCATAGCTATGCGCTGCTGATGTGCGGGTTTACAGCCCTCTACACAGTCAAGGGAGGGATGTATTCCGTGGTAGCAACGGAGGTACTGCAGTTTGTGGTGATGACGATTTCGTGCGTGGGCATTGCGTACGTAGCTTTTACCTCTGTGAGCCACGAACAGATTATAGCAGCGGTACCGGCAGGCTGGGACAATATGTGGTTTGGCTGGGAGTTGGGTCTTGACTGGCAGGGTACGGCTTTTGAGGCGATCAATGCGCGCATTGAGGCCGACGGTTTCGGTCTCTTCGGGCTGCTGATAATGTTGATGGTGTTCAAAGGAATTTTTGCGTCGGTGGCCGGGCCGGTTCCCAGCTACGATATGCAGCGGGTGCTGTCGGCAGAGAGTCCGGTGGCAGCAGCCAAGATGAGCATGCTGACGGTGGCGGTGCTGTTTATACCGCGCTATCTGATGATAGCGTCTTTTGCGGTACTGGGTATTGTATACCTGGGGCCTGAGCTGCAGGCGATGGGGGAAAATATTGACTTTGAACAGGTGCTGCCCATGGCCATACAGCGATTTGTGCCGGTGGGGCTCAAAGGGCTGCTGCTGGCGGGGCTGTTGGCAGCTTTTATGGGTACGTTTTCGGCTTTCATCAATTCGGCGCCCGCTTATATCGTCAATGATATATATAAAAAGTACATCAACCCGTCGGCATCGCAGGCACAGTACATACGGCTGAGCATTGTATCATCGCTGGCACTGGTAGTGGTGGGGGTCACCTTCGGATTTTTTGCCAAGTCACTTAATCAACTGACGTTGTGGATTACAGCGGCGCTCTACGGGGGCTACGCAGCCGCTAACGCGCTGAAATGGATATGGTGGCGGTTTACTGGCTATGGGTATTTTTACGGCATGCTGTTTGGGCTGATAGCCTCTACGGTCAAGCTATTTGTTTTTCCTGAGTACACGGATATTTTTGTCTTCCCGCTGATTCTGTTGGTTTCCCTGCTGGGTTCGGTCATCGGGACCTACCTGCATCCGGTAGAGGATATGGAGGCGGTGAAAGCTTTTTACCGGCAGACACGTCCCTGGGGCTTTTGGGGGCCTGTGAAGGAGGCAGTTATGCGGGAGCAGCCCGATTTTGTGCCCAATGGTGATTTGGGAAAAGATGCAGTCAACATAGGCATTGGTATTGTCTGGCAGATGGCACAGGTGGTGTTGCCCATCTATTTTATCATCAAAGATTACGGACAGTTGGCCTTGTGGACTGCGGTGCTGATGGCCACCTCCCTGTTATTGAAAAAATTGTGGTGGGACAGGTTGGAGGCTTCCGCCTGATATATCTTTACCCCGCCTGTCTGTTGATTTTTGAAAAAAATCAACAGACAGGCGGGGAGGTGTTTTTTTGCGGCTTGCGCCGCAAAAACCTTCCAAAAAAATGAATTTATGCGCATCACGGGTACCTTTCTCGATGAAATAAGCCACGACATTCCTCACCAAAACTGGGGACCTGCAGAGTGGGAGGCGGATTTCAGACATATGCAGGCTGTAGGTATTGACACGGTCATTTTGATACGGGGCGGATACCGCAAGTTTATCACCTGGCCTTCGCCCTACCTGTTACAGCAGCAGGGCTGTTACCGGCCGTCGCAGGATCTGGTTGCCCTGTTCTTGGAGCTGGCAGGGCGCTATGGAATGCGGTTTTACTTTGGGTTGTACGATAGTGGGCACTACTGGGACACAGGGGACCTGCGGCACGAGATAGATGTCAATCGCTTCGTGATAGATGAAGTGTGGGAACGCTACGGGCATTACCCCGCTTTCGGCGGCTGGTACCTGAGCATGGAGATTAGCCGGAAGACCAAAGGGGCGATCGAGTCTTTTTATACACTCGGCAAGCAGTGCAAGGAGGTCAGCGGTGGCTTGCCAACATTTATTTCTCCCTGGATCGATGGTAAAAAAGCGGTGGCAGCAGCCCAGGCACAATTGAGTAAGGCAGAAGTGGTGTCCATACAGGAGCATGAGGCAGAGTGGCGTGAGATATTCTCCGGCATTCATACAGTTGTTGACGCGGTAGCCTTTCAGGACGGACACATTGATTACGACGAACTCGACGATTTTTTTGGCGTCAATAAAGCCATGGCTGATGAGTATGGGCTACAGTGCTGGACCAATGCTGAGACCTTCGACCGCGATATGCCGATAAAATTTTTGCCTATCAAGTTTGATAAGCTGCGGCTGAAGCTCGAAGCGGCTGCGCGCGCAGGCTATGATAAGGCCATCACCTTCGAGTTTTCACATTTTATGAGCCCGCAGTCGGCCTATGGGCAGGCGGGACACTTGTACAATCGCTACAGGGAGTGGATAGCCGATGCTGGTACGGGCTAATTATTGGGGCGTTTGATTTTCGGCTAAAATCAAATGCTCCGCTACCGGTACCTGTAATGCGATTACAGCGTGAATCAGTATTGCGGCCGGACTATTGAAATCCACGGCAGTTTGACACGTAATCACGCACAACTATTGATCAGCTGCAGTATAACTTTACACCCGGGACCCCACTATTTTATCGAGCGTCTGCCAGCATTGGTACAGTGCCCGCGGAACGTGATAGCAGCCTTTCCACTTGCCTCCTTTGAGCGGCAGCAGCACCTCTCCACGGCGATTGAGGTAGCCAAACCACTCTCCGTAGTCGGGGTCGGCAAAGTGTGACCAGCTGTAGGTATGTACTTTCTCAAACCACTGCATACAGGCTTCATCGCCGGTCAACTGATAGCCTTTGAGCAGGGCAATGAGGGTTTCCAGATGGACCCACCACAGTTTTTGGTCCCATTCGAGCTGTTGGGGCGGGTGGCCGTGAAGATCCATGAAATAATAAATACCTTCATACGTATCGTCCCAACCGTGGGCCAGTGTTTGCAGGCATATATTTTTAGCCCGCTCGATGAGCAAGTTGTCTTTTCGGCGTGCACCTATGTCCATAATAAACCACATCGCCTCAATGGCATGTCCGGGGTTGAGCAGCCGCCCGTCAAAAGAGTCGGAAAAGCGGCCGTCGGGCAGCACATTTTCGAGTATCAGACCGCTGTCGGGCTGGTAGAATACTTCCAGCACCTCGTGTACGCACTGGGCGGTGAGCTCATCGACCGTAGCGGCATCGAGCAGGTGCTCAATTTCGAGGGCCAGGTTGCAAAGGATCATGGGCAGCGCAAAATTTTTGAGGGGGCGCGTACCTGCTACCGCTTTAGACCATGAGCCCTTGGGATGGTGCTGACGGGCAATGATGTTGCGAAAAGTAGTGGCAGCGATGTCTGCATAGACGTCCTGGCCGGTGGCCTTGTAAAGCTGTCCGAAAGCCTGACAGGCAAAGCAGTCGGCGAAAATGTTGTAGGGCTGCACCAGCGGCTGACCCTCGCGGGTGAGGGAAAAGTACCAGCTGCCGTCATCGGCACGGCCGTGTTCTTGCAAGAAGCGGGCACCCGACAGGGCAAAGTCCAGCCACTCAGGTTTGGCTTCCAGCTGGTTGTAGAGCATGCTGAACAGCCATACCTGCCGGCCCTGCAGCCACACAAATTTGTCGGTGTCAAAAACCGAGCCATCGCGCTGCAGGCAGCTAAAGTAGCCGCCATAGGTGGTGTCGGGAGAGTGCCGTTGCCAGAAGGGGAGTACATCGGTCAGCAGTGCATCGCGGTATTGCTTACTGAGCATTTTTAGCTGTTGAACGGTCTGCATGGACTCGATTTTTGACAATTTGCGTAAAATAGTTGCTAAGTTTACGGTTGTGCCGTTCGTCTATCAAAAGGTTTGCTGCTTTCAGCGCGTGGGCAGAAAAACAACGAGTTGTTTTCGGGCGTGGTTTTACCTTTTTGAACGCATGTAGCCGTAGTCGGCTGACTGAAAAAGGTGAAAACCTGACGACCAAGCGAACCGTTTCGCGGCCGGTGAAAAAATCCCGGACAGGCTGCTGGCTGCTGCTAACAATCCCGTGCTGCTGAGCGGGATCAGTCACTGCCTGTAGCCGCTGCAAAGTAACACTATTGATGCTATTGGCGAGCGTCTCGGAGGCTAATTTTTACCAGTATGCTGCCACGGTATTCGGCACGACCTTATGCTGTTGCAGCGCAAACAGGATTGCAATGACCATAAAAATAAGAAACAATATGCTGTTGTATGTAGCTGTACTTAGTTGCCTGCTGGGGAACAGTCTGTTGGCTCAGACACTGCCCGCTCCGCTGCGATACGTTGACCCTATGATTGGCACAGGGGGGCATGGGCATACGTATCCCGGTGCGAGTCTCCCTTTTGGGTTCCTGCAAGTGTCGCCTGATACGGACGACAGGGACTGGGACTGGAGCAGCGGCTACCACTACAGCGACAACAGCATCATGGGTTTTAGCCATACACACTTGTCAGGCACCGGCATATCTGATCTGGCAGACATCCTGATCATGCCGTATACGGGACGGATTCGGCTGCAAGCAGGATCCAAACATCATCCGCAGGATGATGGCTACCGTTCCGCATTTTCCCACAGCACAGAGGTAGCCGTTCCCGGCTACTATGCCGTGACGCTGGACAAGCACAATATTCGGGCGGAACTCACCACTGATGAGCAGCTGGCGCACCATCGCTACACTTTTCCCACGACCGACAGCGCCCGGCTCATCATCGATCTGCAACACGGTCTCGACCGTCACCGCAGCTGGCTGACGGAGCGGGTACTGGATGCGGAAATCCGACTCATCGACTCGGTTACGCTCAGGGGATACAGAGTTTCTTCCGGCTGGGCTCATGTGCAACAGGTATACTTCGAGTTGCGACTGTCGCAGCCAGTGCGGGCGATAGGCATGGCAACGGATGATGTATACCGCGATGGCAGCACTTTTGGTCGTGGCCGCAACCTGAAGACTGTACTCACCTTTTCAACCCGTGTAGACAAGCCGCTGGAGGTTCGGCTGGCGCTTTCGGCCGTGCCGGAGAGTGTACGGCCACTTTGGCCGACAGCTTCCTACGATTTTGACCAGCTCCGGCAGCGAGCCGCTGCGCGCTGGCAGCAGGCACTGTCGGTGATTGATATTGAAGCACCTGACAGTGTGCGTACCATTTTTTATACCGCCTTGTATCACAGCCTGCTGTCGCCCAATCGCATTTGGGACGAGCGGGGGCAACTCAGTTACACAACCCTTTCACAGTGGGACGTCTACAGGGCCGCCTTTGCCCTGCATACCCTTTTTCGTCCCGAATTGACGGATGCGCTACTCCGGACACTCTGGAGGGACTATCGCAAAAATGGCTATTTGTCGGTATGGAAGCTCTGGCAGGATGAGGTAAACTGTATGATCGGGACGCCCTCGGTGCCCATCGTAGCGGAGGCGCTGCTCAAGGGACAGGGGTCGCTGGCCGATTCGCTCTACGGGGCGGTATATTCGAGCCTGACCATCGACAACCCGGTGGCTCCCTGGAGTATGTTTGACCGATACGGCTACATACCCAACGACCTTGGAGAGCGGTTTACGGTGTCTAAGACTTTGGAAATGAGTTATGCCAATGGGTGTGCTGCCATACTGGCCCGTGCCAGGGGCGATGTGGCGCGAGATTCGTTTTACAGCCGGCGTGCTCGTTACTACAGTAATCTTTTTGACCCTGCCAGCGGGTTTTTCAGGGGAAAAGACAGCCGCGGTAATTGGGTGAACGGTTTTGATCCAACGGTTACCGATGAAAAGGATTTTGTAGAGGCTACGCCCTGGCAGTATCTTTTTCATGCACAGCATGATGTGGCGGGTATGGTGGCCTTGCATGGCGGGCCTGAGGCTTTCGGAAAAAAGCTGGATGCTCTTTTTAGCGCCGGCAGCGGCAAAATCGATGCGCACATTCTGGATATCACCGGACTGATTGGCCAGTACGCACATGGCAATGAGCCCAGCCACCATGTAGCATTTTTGTACAATTATATCGGACAAGCCTGGAAAACACAGGCGCGCGTACAGGAGATCTGCCGTCGGTTCTACACAGCCCGGCCCGACGGGCTGTGTGGCAACGAAGACTGCGGGCAGATGTCGGCCTGGTATATTTTTGCCTCACTGGGTTTTTATCCGGTGCACCCCGCCTCAGGCCTGTACGATATTTGTACGCCTATGGTAGCATCAGCCCGGCTGAAGCTTGGCAACGGGAAAACACTGGACATACAGTGTCGCAACTACAGCCCCGAAAAAAGATACCTCGCTGCGGTATATCTCAACGGCAAGCGACTGCAGCACCCCAGGTTGCGGCATGATGAAATCATGGCAGGCGGGGCGTTGACTTTTGAACTGTCGGCAATTCCGGTGGAGGAGGCATTCGAAAACTAGCAAATATTACTGATTATTCATAAAATACGCTTTGTGCTTCCTGAGGCCTTCAAAAAAGAAAAACACCTCCCCCTCGTAGCCGTAGCGGCGATTGGCACGTACCATGCTGTCCAGTAGTCCGACAGAGGGGTTGTACTGATCTACCTGCAGTAGTATGCCGGGGAATACTGCGGGCTGGCGTTCGGGGGCTACCTGAAAGCGGGAAAGCTGATCGAGCTCGTAGGCGTAGCGCTCGATGTTGTAGCGGTAGTTCTGGGGGATTACCCAGTCAATCCAGCCCATATTGATCCAGACAGGCCAATCCTGCAGGTATTCGGCTTCACTCCAAGGGTAGATACTGGGCGCCATGGAGATGATGAGATCCGGTTTGGACTCCCTAACCTGCTGTACGAGTCGGGCCAGAAAATCATTGAGCAGGGCCGACCGCCACTTGACCCAGTCGTAGTCTTTCTCGTAAGTGGGCGGTTCCTGACCATTGTGTTGGCTGCGATAGAGTGCGCGGGTGTAATCATCATAGCCAGCCAGCGAAGGCTGGGCGGGAAGCCGGTCATCGCCCTGAATACCGTCAACCGGGTAGTTAGTGACAACTTCCAGTACCAGCGAACTGATGAAATCCTGCACCTCCGGATGAAAAGCGTTCATCCACTGAAATCCATTTTTGGTGGCAATCTGTCCGTACTGGTCACGGGCTGCCCAATGAGGACGGGCAGCAATAATGGGCCCACCCTCGGGTTTTTGGTAAGAGCAGGAAAAGCCAAACTCAAACCAGGCGTGTACTTTGATGTGGCGGCGGTGCGCTGCTTCAAGCAGCTCTGCAAGCGGATCGCGCCCGGCAAATTCGGGCTGTATAGCCTGTCCGGTAAGCTGTTGCATCACCTGAGAAGGGTAGGTGGTTGTAGCATCATTCCAGACAACCACGAAGATATGATTGATACCCAAGGAATCACAGAGCGCGACGGCCTGTTCGATCTTGTGGCGCGAAAACAGTGCATCGCTCGCGATGTTGGTCAACCATACACCCCGAAAAGGAGGCGCCTTTTTGAGCTCGTGCAATCGGGGATAGCAGCCGGAAAGCAGCACCATTACTTGTATACTGAACAATGAAAGACAAATAGTTGCCGACAGACGGTGAAGCTTGCTTTTCGTGGGCATGGAAAGAAAATAGTTGTTGACTCAAAAATTATTTCTGTGTAGCCATGTTAATATGGCCTATGTTTTTAAAAAATAATTTGCTTTTTCAAAAAATGAGGTACATTTGTCAACGCAAATCTACCTTTTTTCAGAATAATATCCCACCCTCCTTTTGGGTGACCTTTTCTCCCTTACAGCAGTATTGCTTGCCATAAGCGGCAAGTGAAAGAAGATCGATTACAAGACGGATCGGAGGTACAGAAGTAAAAGACGGATGCTGGTTGCGTAAATGTGCGTATGCAATTTCATTACTCTTGGTGTTGTTGGTGGTCTTGGAACTCGTGTAAAACTGAGTGCTTAATTTCGGGTCATATGATCTGGTTTTTATGTGTAAACAATGATTCACTGACAAACAACAAAAGTATGAGGCATGTAAAATTTGGACAATTTTGGAGTTCATGGTGCCGACAAATGGTACCGTTAATGGCTATGGCCGTAATGTTGCTGTCTGCAGCAACGCTCTCGGCCCAGACGGCCAAGGGTACGGTAGTGGCCGGCAGTGACGGTAGCCCGCTCATCGGTGCTTCTGTTCAGGAAAAAGGTACCTCCAACGGAACAGTTACGGATGTCGACGGCAACTTCTCGCTGACCGTCAGCAAGTCACCGGCAACCCTGGTGGTTTCTTACATTGGCTATGCGACGACGGAAGTCACTTATAACGGTGGCTCGCAGATGATGTCTATCAGCCTGAATGAAGGTACGGACCTCGAGGAAGTCGTCGTTACGGCTCTGGGTATCGAGCGCTCGCGCAAAAACATCACCTACTCCGTACAGGAGCTCAGTGGTGATGATGTGCGCGTATCCCGCGATGCCAACTTCGTAAACACACTCAACGGTAAGGTTGCCGGTCTGCAGGTGACTACCAATGCGGGTGGTCCCGGGGGTGCTGCACGTATCACCCTGCGTGGTAACCGCTCGATTTCGGGCACCAACAACGCACTGGTGGTCGTCGACGGTGTGCCTATCGACAACTCCAACCGCGGACAGGTGGGCAATGACTTCGGTGGCTACAACAACATCGACGGTGTGTCTTCGATCAACCCGGCAGACATCGAAAGCGTGAGCTTCCTCAAGGGGGGTGCAGCTGCTGCGCTCTATGGCAGCCGCGGTGCCAACGGCGTTATGTTGATTACGACCAAAAGAGGTCGTGAGGGCAAAATCAGCGTAGATGTAAACTCTGGTGTAACTTTTGATACACCGACACTGCTGCCAAGCCTGCAGAACGTATACGGCCAGGGCAATGGTGGGACATCGAATACTACCTCTAACGGAAGCTGGGGGAGTAAGGCGACTACCTATCCTGACAACGTGGCGGACTTCTTCCGCACAGGGGTGAGCCTCAACAACAGCGTAGGTATCACGGGTGGTACGGAGAAAACACAGGCTTATTTTTCTTACACCAACAATCGCGACCAGGGTATCATCTCCAACAACGATCTCTATCGCAATACTTTCAACCTGCGTATCAACCAGCGCATCAGCAACCGCCTGTCTGCCGATTTCAAGGCAACTATTGTAAGCCAGGAGATTGACAACAAGGTGAAAGTGGGTGAAGAAAGTGGTACAGTGCAGAACCTCTACAAAATCCCTCGTTCTGTCAACCTGGCGGACTATGAGGATTTTGAAGATGACAATGGCAATCCGACCTACTGGGCAACTTCATCTATCTACATGAATCCCTACTGGTCTA
>JAUMBM010000174.1:0-11474 GCA_032115735.1 Saprospiraceae bacterium | reverse complement strand
CGTTCTTCTTCTTCCCTTTAGTAGCCTTCGCCAGCTCAATGGCCTTGTAGGCATTCACAATACCACCAGTCACGCACAGCCGCGTGAAGGACGCTTTCTCACCTTCACTGCCCGGAATATTCACCTGCGTTTGGTAGCGCACTGTAGAGGCCATAATGATAGACTTGATCTGTGTACCTGTCAGATCAGGGAAATAACCGCGCAGCAGCGCAGCAACACCGGCTACCATAGGAGCCGCCATACTGGTTCCCTGCAGATTCTGGTACTCATCACCAGGAACTGTCGCGTAAATGCGTACACCCGGGGCAAATACATCCACCAACTCCGGACTGTAATTTGAAAAATCCGCCGTGATAGAAGCACTATTGAGAGCAGTACTAGCACCTACTTCGATCCAGGTCGATGCCTCCGATGGCGCAAACAATCCCTTACGGGCAAAGCGATCATTGGGGAAATTATTGCTCAGGTTATTCTCCTTACCGTCATTGCCGGCAGCGTGGATCAGAATCACATCCTTAGATACTGCATAGCGAATAGCTTCGTCAACAGCTTCTTTCTGCGGAGAAGCACCCTTACCAAAACTCATATTAATGACCTGTGCCCCGTTGTCAACCGCGTAGCGAATAGCATTGGCGACATCCTTATCACGCTCATCCCCGTTAGGTACCGCCCGTACTGACATGATGCGCACGTTGCCGGCAACACCATCCATACCCAGACCATTATTACGTGCAGCACCAATAATACCTGCCACGTGCGTGCCGTGCGTGGCATCTCCACCTTCAACATCACTGTTGCCATAGTTGCGGTCATTCGTGTCCATAGGGTTGTCACCCGAAATATGGCGCGCATCAAAGTCCGGATTCCAGTTGTAATTGTACTGCCCGTTGAAATAGGCAAATACATCTTCTATCTCGTGATAAATGCCTTCGAAGGTTTCCCCTTGCTGCATATAGTTGCTCAACATGCGGCTTGCGCGTGTGAGAGTCTCATCGGTAGAGCGAAACCCCTGCACATCCTCCAGCGTAATCTCTGCATGCGATTTGCCAAGACTGGCAGCTATGCTGTTGAAGGACTTCAAGGTAGCAGCGTACAGCTCCACATTGGGTGCCAGCTCCGCACGCTTCTGCTTTATTTCATTCGCATAATTTTGATAAGTGTCGTAATCGGCACGATCTGCTTTCGACAACCGGCTCAGATCCGCACCTTCAAAACGAACTTTCCACTGGTTATAGAGGCGCACAATCTCCAGATTCTCATCATCAATGTTGCGGCCATCAGGATTGCCAATGAAGTTCCAGCCATGAATGTCATCAATATAGCCATTCTTGTCATCGTCTATGCCGTTGCCAGGAATCTCATCTTCATTGACCCACATCACACTTTTGAGGTCTTCGTGCTCATAGTCAATGCCTGAGTCAATAACAGCCACCACAACCGTCTGGCTCTTGCGGCCGTTCAGCAGCTCGTCATAGGCTTTGTTGGTGCTTAGCCCCGGGATACCATCCTTGTCAAAGTCAAGGTGAAACCAGTTTTGGGGGGTGCTCTTCTGTTGAGCTGTGATATTGCCCAGGATCAGCACGGTAAACATCCCTGCCATCATCGCCCGGGTAAATACGCTAAAATTCATACAGCGGTAGTTGAATATAAATAAAATGATATAAGTGTATAGGCCTTATACGGGAACAGCTTGAAAAAGATACATTTTTATGCAATTTTTTTTGACTGGTACAGCGCCTGATGACTTCTAATCTCCTCCCTAGAGCTCGAATACCAGTTTTTGACCACTTCCCGAAAAAAATAACTCTTAAAAATAACAGCTATCTATATATTTAGTTTTCCAGCAAATGAATTGTTAACATATTGATTTATTGCACAAATATTTTGTTTTGGTTCAGAGTTGTTAAGGTGTCAACCCTTTCCGCCGTTCCGCCCGCCTCATCAAGCCGGCATCTCGAATATACTTAATATTGTTACTCATCTGTTCTCTATTTCGTAGCTTCATCGCAAATTCCACTTTCTCCTCATGCCACTCGCAACTCCCGCTCCCCGCTACCGCCTCCGCGCCTATTGGCGCTTCTATCGCTCCGCGCTGACGCGCTTCGATGTGCACTCCTCCTTCCTCTCCGCCTGGTTGGATACCGTCGTTGACAATGATCAGTGGTTCTATGCTTTCGACGATCTGCCACAGTGGCTGGCGCAAAAAGGGGCTCCGCTGCGGCGGGCCGACCGCCCGGCCTTGTCACAGGGGCATTTGTTATTCAAAATCATCGCTGCCGCCGCGCCGCGCAACATGGCCTTTTGCCTGCCCTCCAACTACATCCCGCTTTATCTCAGCCAACGCGCGCTGGGTGCCCGCGCCAATGCGGTCTACCTGTCACAGCCGCCTGCCGATCCTCGCTTGCAGCAGCTGCCGGCCGTAGGCCAGGCAGCCAGCCTGCTGCCCGATGAGCAGTCGCTGCTCCGCTGGCTTGCCAAGCAGGGACGCCTCGCCTTGCTCGTCGTCGATGCACAGTCGTGGGACAGGGCTTCACCAGATTTTTTCTCGCAACTACTTCCTTTTATGGAGCCTGATAGCCAGCTGATTGTGCTAAATAATCACGCCTGCCCGTCCGCCGAGGCTCGCTGGGGGCTGTGGCACAAACTCCCGGCGGTAACACAGTCAGTCGATCTCTACAGACTCGGTGTGCTCTTCTTTCGCCCCGACTGGAAGTCATGCCGCCATTGGTCTTTTGTCCCCTTCTCCTATAAGCCCTGGCGCATAGGCCTGTGGGCCTGAGGTTTATTGTAAAAAAAATCCCGTGCTTTGGTTTTTCCCAAAAACCAAAGCACGGGATTCCCGCGCCACACATCCGCGGGCGGCCTATGCCGCCCAAAAATGCGCCAAGCGCCTAGGCAGCCTTTTCTGCCAGCGGCAGAAAAGGCCCCCATACCCTAAAATTTAGGACAGTTTACACGGCCGTACCGCACCTTTTCTGCCCCTATATAGATGAGCGACAGCTCAAAAGCACCCCTCGAGTTGTTGACGCCCGCCAGCACAGAGGTAGTCACATCATAACTGAGACCTACTTGCACCCGGTCCATCTCCAGAATCGTACTGATGATGACAGCATCAAGCCCCATCTGGTCGCGCTGGTTCGACAGGTGAGCCCATACACCAGCACGGATGGCCACCTCCCGCCAGTCGTGGTTGGAATAACGCAGGTTCATACCCGGCGTAGCACTAAAGGCAGGTCCCTGCCCCATAACAGCCACCGCCGGCATCAGACTAAGCTCCCGGCCTACCGGCAATTCACCACCTGCATGCGCCACCCACTTCCGGTACAGTTGCTCCTCCCGATCATCCAAAAACGATATGTTGGGCTCCGTAAGGTGATACATAGCTCCGCCAACGTACAAACTCGCATTTTCGGCAAAGGTCGCATACCACATAAGTCCGGCATTGAAGTCCAGATAGAGGTTGGTACGCATGTCACCGAAACTCTCCCCATTGGCAGCACCAAAATCTATGTAGGCCTGCCGGGTTGAAGGATCCACAAAAAACTGCTTGCTAAACCATAGCTTTTCGGCATCAAAACCGCGCTGCCCAAATCCGAGCTGCGCACCGGCAACCAGGTATTGGTTGGCAGTACTGTAGCGGCTGCCGCCCAAATGCTTGAGGTAGGAAGCACTCAACCCGCCTTCCGTGCGACTAAAACGGGAACTTCCCACTTGGTCGCGCAGGGCAACACCGCCGATGCCCAAGTAGTCAGAACCGGCTATCCGATAGCGGTAATCAAAACTGGCCGCCGTCGTTTCATAGGATTCATCTCCCAAAATTGAGGCGTACAGAGTTCTGTAGTTGGCTGCAAATCGGTACTGACCGGCAAAAACGCCGGTCATGGCCGGATTGAGCGTCAGCGGACTTGCATAAAATTGACCAAAACGCGCATCCTGCGCATGCGTCAGCAGACTTACCAGCAGCGCCAGCATCATCAGCAGATTTCTTTTTCTGTATATTAGCAGCATAGTGTTGTTGTAAGTTGATTAAAAAATACAGTGAAAGCCTCCATTAGCGTATAAGCGTAGTCTGTCCCCGCAATATTTCCTCTTCACCATCTTCATGACGAACGCGTATGACCCACAAATATACACCTCCGTTGACTTCCTGTCCTTTGAACTGGCCATCCCAGCCTACAGCCGGGTCATTGATACCAAAATCCCGCGCTTCCCAGACCAGCTCACCCCAGCGATCGAAAATCTGGAAATTAAGGATGGTCGAGCCGGGTCGGCCATGTACCAGCAGCAAGTCGTTCTCGCCGTCGCCATTGGGCGAAAAGCCCGTCGGCACCGTCACCAGGCGGATCTTCTCGACAATCACCCGCAACCGGTCACTGGACTCACATCCGTTGGCATCAACAGCCAACACTTCATAGTCAATGGTGTAAGTAGGGTCCGCATACGGACTGGCACAGTCATTGCAGTTCAGTGTGCCCGGGAAGGAAGCATACCAGTTCCATTCAATGGGTTGTATTCCGTTCTGCACAGTAGCAACCAGGGGTATACTGTCACCGTATACAATCCATGTATCCGGTCCGGCATCAATACTGAAGGGAGCCGGCTCTGTAACGTTGGCGAAGGTAAAATTTTGGCATTCCTCAGCATCGCGAACAGTAATACCGTAAGTGCCGGCCGCCAGGCCGATGAGGGTATTGCTGCCAATAAATTGCTGTCCGTCAAGGCTGTACCGGAAGGGGGCCGTGCCACCCGTTGTGCTGAGAACAACACTGCCATTGCGGTCTCCATGGCAACGGACAGGGTTGACCGTAGCCACAAGCTGCAGTTGATCCGGCTGACTAACCTGCACACGCCTGACCAGCTGGCAACCATTACCGTCGGTGATGGTGAGATCGTAAAGTCCCGCAGCCAGCCCGCTGATGTTCGGCTGCTGGCTACCATCTGGCCAGCTGTAGGTGTAGTTGCCCGCTCCGCCACTGACCGAACTCAGTACGGAGCCTTCGGCCTCTCCGTAACAACCATTGTCTTTGACCGTAAAGCTGGCAACCATCTCTGTAGGCTGACCAACAGTGACCGACTCTGTGGCGCGACAGCCCCGGTTGTCGGTCACGACAACCGTGTAAGTGCCTGCCGACAAACCGACAGCGCTAATCTCCGTCTGCCCGCCCGTATTGTTATCCCATTGGAAGGTGTAAGTCTCATTCGGGCCATTGATGGCGGTAATCGTTGCAGATCCGTCTGCACTGCCGTAGCAGGAGGCGGGTGCCGACCCCAATACAAGGGTCAGCGGATCCGGGTTGGTCAGACTCCTGGAGCCTATACCCCGACAGCCCTGTTGGTCGGTCACCGTCACGCTGTAGGTAAACCCGCCCGGTAGGTTGAATACAGCAATGCCGTTGCCGCCATTGCTCCACTGAAAGGTATAATCGCTGAGCTGCTGCCCCGCACCGCCCATAATCTGGGTGATACTCAGGGTGCCGTCGCTGTAGTTGTGGCAGTTGGGTGATTCCGCCAGGATTGCAAAGGTGAGCGGCGCCAGATCAGCTACAGCTACGCTGCTTGTATCCGTACAGCCATTTTGATCCGTAACGGTGACCTGATAGGTACCGGCTGCCAAGGGATTGGCAGTGCTGCCCGTCTGCCCATTGGACCAGTTGTATTGATAAACAGGGCCAGTACCACCACTCGCAACGGCCAGCGTCCGGTTACTGGCCGAGCCGTCACAGCCTGCAAAAGATTGTGTGGCTACTACATCGACTGCCGTCGCCGGCTGCCCAACGCTGATTGCGCCCAACTGGAAACACCCGTTGGCATCCGTCACGCTCAGCTGGTAGTTGCCGGCAGTCAGTTGCCCAGGGTTGGGTCCTAGCGCCTGGTTACTCCACTGATATTGATAAGGCAGCACACCTCCTGTTACAGTCGCCTGAATGCTGCCATTATTACCACCGCGACAACTTACCGGGCTGGCCTGCAATTGTATCAGCAGGGTATCAGGCTCCGTCACTACTACCGAACCTATCGTCACGCAGCTATTGGCATCCGTGACCGTCACCTCGTAGGTTCCTGCTTCCAAAAAGGTAGCCGTAGGGGTGATCTGTGCCAACGAATGGCTCCAGCGATAGCCGAAAGGTGCAGTACCTCCTCCGACCACCACCGTGGCCGAACCCGTATTGCCACCATGACAGATTACCGGGTTGACAAGTATGGTGTCAATCACCAGGGGCGGGCGGTCTGTCGGACAGCCATTGACAGTGCAGCTGGAGCTGCCTATCGGGGGCTGACACAGCGGGTTACCCGTGACATACATGCGCACTCGTATCTCTACGACCGTGTTGGCAGGATAGCCTTCCGCAATGAAGGTCTGGGCCGCCAAAGGCCCCACCCAGGCGGTAGGCTGACCATCGATCACCAACTGATATTCGTACTCGCTAACACCCGGAATGGTCGGCCAGCTAAAAATAATGCGCGCATCATCCGTAGCAACACAGCTGATATTGGGGGTCGGCAGTTGGTTGAGGGGCACTACATTGACAGTATCTGTTAAGGAGCAGCCGTATGCATCCGATATCAATACCCGGTAGCTGATAGGCTGGGACGGACTGGCAACGGGCGTCGGACAGTTGGCACAGCTGAGCCCTACCGCAGGCGTCCAGAGGTAGGAAATCGTATTGACGGAGTTGAAGGTTATCGACCATGAGTGTACCTCTCCGACATCGTTGATCCCAAACTGGTCAACAGCTATTAGCCGCCATTCACCATTGACGGGGCCGCTCAGGTTACTCCAGTTGCCCTCCGGGCGGTAATTACCGGTAAACGGCCCTGTACCCGCCGTAATGGAAGTGGCAGCCGTGGGCGTAAAACAGGTATTGCGGTAGTGGTCTGAAGCGCCGCCATTATTGGACGACAGCTCCAGCAGACTGCCGTTGGGAGCCCGCAGACTCAGCACCAGATCCGAATTCCAGTTGGTACTTATATCAACACACACTTTATCAATCTGTAAAGTGGGCTGCGTAAGCGTTAAAGGTCTTATACTATTGACAGTGATGCCGTTGGTGAAAGGATTGCTGGGGCCGTGCAGCCTGAACCCAAAAGGTGCCTGCGGAAAAGATTCAAAAGTGACAGCTCTGCGCAGCAGGGTGCTGTCAATAATGCGCACGTCCAGCGGCGCTGACTGTCCCTGACATATTTGTACGTCCTCCTGATCATTGTATACATCTTCACAGGAGCTGCAGTCGGGGTGGGTCGGTGGCAGCACCCGCACATTCACCAAAGAATCCCACACACAGCCAAATTCGTCCGTCACCGTAAAATTGTAGGCCGCCGTTCCTGCATTTTGCGGAACCGCCTGCAGGCTATCGGGCGAAAAATAGGTGACCGTAGGGTTGTTCTGCCAGCTGTAATCTACAATCATTGGAGAAAAAGTCTCCAGCGAAGGAAAAATCTCCGGTGCAAAGTTGATGCTCCACTCAAAGATGAAGCCGTTGTCAACAGCCCAACGGTCGCAGACCTCCAGCGTCCATGCGCCATTGAGCGGACAGCCTACAAAGCTGTTGAGCGACTGGAAACTGCTGTAATTGCCCGCCGGCATGGTGCCGGGGTTAAAATTGGTGGCGTACTGCCGCCAGGTGCCATTGGTGGCACCGGCACTCCAGCAGTATTCCCAGCCAGTGCCTGGCTGTATACTGCCGGGCGGATTGTCGGGGTCATTGGGTATCCCCAAAAAAGTGGCCCCCGCTCCGCCCGTGCTGGGCGGAGAGATGAAATTGTGCATCACCACGCGCACACCGCTGGGGCAGGTGAGCGAAACCTCCAGGTCATGCAGGAAAGAGTGCTCCATCACCACACACACCCCCTCGAGATCGTCAATGGACTGCAGCGTCTGCCCCGGACTGAATGCGTTGATCTCTATGGCCGATGTATAGCATACACCATTGCCATCGGGCAGCGGCAACGAATCGGCTACAATACCGCCCGTAGAAAAGGTGCTCAGGCCGGGTAAAACCGACATCTCATAGACGCTGCTGGAGTCGTTGACGATGGCGGAAAGCGTGAGCGTATCCTGCGCGCATACGACTGAGGGAATGTCGCCGGCAATATTGAAGCGCGGCCGCGGCGCAATGCGCACGCGCTGGCTGATGAAGTTAATATTTTTGCAGCCCAACTGGTCGGTGATGGTCAGTTGTATGGTATACCCACCAGGCTCATCATAAATATGCGATACATTGGGACCCACAGCAGTACCCCCGTCACCAAAATCCCAGCTAAACGATGAGGTGAAGTCTGAGTGCTGGTAGATGAGGCCGTTTTGCGGGTAAATACCCTGACCGTTGAGGAAAATGCGCGTACCCGGACAAGCATCGATCCAGCCGTTATCGGCAGGCTCTGATGCCGGGGTAGACGATGCAAGGTCGGCAAATATCTGTTGGCACGACCGGACGCAGTTCATGGTGGCGCGCCAGCCTGTTCCCTGATCGCTACCGTCAGAAGTAAATACCAGCGTCAGACAACCACTGGTGTTGGCCGAACTGGCCTGAAAGATGAAAGTCGGATCACCGTTGAAATCCGCATGCGTACCCAGCAGGGTGCCGGCAGCAACCGAAGGCCCATCGTACACAGTCAGTACATCTCCTTCCCGTATGTCTACATTCGAAAAGGTGAGCTGCACATGGGTAGCCGTGATGCCCATACTGTTGGAACAAATAGTCGTCGTAATATTTTGGTTGGGACTATAGTTGGCACTGAGACCACCGCTGTCGGTGAAAACCCCCGAACAGGCGTTGATCGGGTTGCCATTCATGATGTAGGTCTGGGAGTAGAGGGCTTCAATGCTTGCAAGGCTTAGCAGGAGCAGCGGTAGTAACAACCGTAGTTTTTGACTCATGTAAAGATAGTTTAGTAACCTGTCATTGAGAAAAAGTATTATCCAGCCCGGGCACTACACTTTTGATAAGAATAAAATACAGGCCCGAAACACTTGGCTTCAGCTGCAGGTCGTCGTCATTGTCATTCATGGGAAAGCAGGAAAGGGATAAGGAAACATCCCGTACAAGCAAATTAGAAACGATTGCTCACAGCAAAAGTAAGTCTTAGTTTTAATTTTAGTGGTGTTTTCTACCAATTTATTTTTGTATTCTGCCCTGCACACAATCATTTTGTTGTGATCTGTACAGTCTGTGAAATTTCCGCATCGAATCACTGCCAGCCCGCCTGAATCCGCCCACGGTTCGCTATCTTTGCATTTGCTGATGTTTGTTCAGCCCTGCAACTAACCAATAAACAAACAAGACATGCAACTCTTAGATGGCAAATGGCTGGCCCGCCAGATCAAAGCTGAATTGTCACAGGAAGTGGCGCAGCGCCGCGCTGCCGGACAAAAAATTCCTCACCTGGCCGCTGTACTCGTAGGCGATGATCCTGCCAGTCAGGTGTATGTACGCAATAAAGTGCGCTCGTGTGAGGAGGTTGGCTTCGGCTCTACCCTGATCCGCCAGCCTGCCGATATCAGCGAGCAGGCGCTGCTGCAAATTATCGAAGACCTCAACAATAATGTCGATATAGACGGGTTTATCGTGCAGCTGCCGCTCCCGGCACATCTCGATGAACACAAAATTACGCTCGCCATCAACCCCGCCAAAGATGTCGATGGCTTCCATCCTGTCAATATCGGTCGTCTGGCAATCGGACTGCCATGCTATCTGCCTGCGACGCCTTTCGGTATCATCGAAATGCTGCGCCGTTATGAGATTCCTACCGCCGGTAAAGAGGTGGTGGTCGTGGGGCGCAGCAATATCGTGGGGACACCCATGAGCCTGCTGCTCTCGCGCAAAGGGTATCCCGGAGATGCCACAGTCACGCTTTGCCATAGCCGGACGGTTGACCTGGCAGCGCATACGCGTCGAGCAGATATTCTGATCGCTGCCATCGGCCGTGCGGAGATGATCACCGCTGATATGGTCAAGCCGGGAGCCGTAGTAATCGACGTAGGTATGAATCGCGTGGCAGATGAGCAGTCAGCCAATGGCAGCCGCCTGACTGGCGATGTGGATTTTGAAGGCCTTTCAGAGGTTTGCAGCTATCTGACCCCCGTGCCGGGGGGCGTCGGCCAAATGACGGTGGTATCCCTGCTGCTCAATACACTCCGCGCTTGCCGGCAGGAAGTCTATACCACACAGTAAATCAAACACATGACACAACAGGATTATCTCGCTTTTCATTTCCCGCTGGCCGATGAACGTCGCGACTGGCTGCTGGCACTGCTGGAAGATCTGCCTTTCGAAGGGTTTGAAGAAACCGATGACCAACTGCTGGCCTTCCTGCCGGCTTCTGCTATGACGCCAGCCTTAGAAGCTTCCGTCAACGATATCGCCGCACAGTTTGATCTGTCCTGGCATACCCGCCTGATTCCTTATACCAACTGGAATGCCGAGTGGGAGGCCAGCTTTCAGCCGGTAAAAGTAGGGTCTTTTGCGGGGGTGCGGGCCGCTTTTCATCCGCCCATGGCGGATGTTCGCTATGAGCTGGTCATTCAGCCCAAAATGGCCTTCGGCACCGGGCATCATGCCACGACCTGGCTGATGATGCAGGCTATGGAATCACTGCCATGGCAGGGAGGCAGCGTGCTCGATTTTGGCTGCGGCACGGGTATTCTGGCCATTCTGGCTGCTCAACTGGGGGCAGCATCGGTGCATGGGGTGGATATCGAGCGGGAGGCGTATGAAAATGCACTCGAAAATATGGCTATCAACGCAACGCCCGACCTTTGCATCTATGAGGGGGAACTGACGGCAGTGCCCGCCGGGCTGATGTTCAACATCATTTTAGCTAATATCAACCGCAATGTAATTTTGCAGACACTGCCTTCGTTGTACCACAAGATGCTGCCCGGCGGTCACCTCCTGGTGTCGGGCATTCTGGCTGATGATCGCGATCAGGTGGTCGCAGCAGCACAACAGGCAGGCTTCGCGCTGCTCAATGAAAAGGGGCGCGAGCAGTGGATGATGATTCATTTTATGGTAAATTGAAATTGAGGGCTGGCATGATGCGTACCGGACTGGTTTTTCTCTTCCTCGGCTGTGTGTTCTTTTCACTGCGGGCACAGTCGGTGCCTGCCGTAGCCGATAGTACAGCTCTTCTGGCTGAGCTGGAGGTTTTTATGACTTCCGGAAAGCAGGAAGTGATGGTCGAAACTTACAACGCTTTTGCGGCGATCTATTCGTCGGCTCAGCTCTCTGCGGAAGATAAAGAGAATATAAGGCTGCTGCTCTCGGGAATGCGACAACGCCGACTGTCAGCTTCTCCTTACTTTAAGTCGTACCTGCAGGCTATCGTGCAGGTAGCTGCGACAGGAGGGGCTTCTTTTCAGCCTTGGCATGCGATTGTGCTGCAGATGTTCAACGATGCCGACAATTACAAAACCAACAACTTTTTGTCTTTTCTCGAGTTCTCTGTCGATTTTTTTGCCGGGCAGTCGCTGCGCT
>JAUMBM010000173.1:0-5245 GCA_032115735.1 Saprospiraceae bacterium | reverse complement strand
ATCAGGGCCATCTCCAGCAACTCCTGATCGTTGGCGATGCGGATGAAGGCAGGTACCTCTTCGAGCCCCGCCAGTCTGGAAGCGCGCCAGCGGCGCTCACCGGAGATAATTTGGTACTGCCGGGGCGCCATGCGCCTCACCGTCAGGGGCTGTATGATATTGTGTACACGAATGCTCTCTGCAAGTTCCTGCAAGGCTGTTTCATCAAACTCCTTGCGAGGCTGATCGGGGTTGCGCTCTATTTCCGCCAGCGGGATCATGGCAAAATGGCTGGATAGCTCTCTGACCAGTCCCTCGGGGTTGATGTCGATTTCTTCCTCAACTTTATTGCGGGAAAAAAGCGCGTCAATCCCTGAGCCCAATTGTTGCTTACCCACTCTGTTGCCTAATTTTTTTGCCATAAGTTGTCTTCTACTTGGATATGTGAGGTCACCGAACCCATTGCAGCTTTGGCTGCATGGCCACAGCACTATAAAAAATTAACATCGTCATACAACCACACCAAGGGCCAAAAGAGAAGCGTCTGCCGGAGGACTTCCTCAGTTTCCTACCTTGGTTGATGCCTTTTCTCCATTTTTACGCAAAAATTCCTCTGCCAGATTCAGAAAATTAACAGCCCCCCGGCTAACTGCGCTGATGGCTACCACGGGCATGTGTACATTAGGCGCCTCTCCAATCCGCGAATTGCGGTGGATAATGGTATCGTACACCTTGTCATCGAAAATCTCCCGGATCTTGGCAACCACCACATTGGCCAAACGAAGGCGGGCGTCGTACATGGAAAGCACGATGCCTTCTATTTTGAGCTGGTTGTTAAGGTTCTGCTGCACCAGCCGTATCGTATCCTGCAACTTTGTGAGACCTTCCAGTGCAAAAAACTCGCACTGTACAGGTACCAGTACCGAATCAGCCGCCGTGAGCGCATTGATGGTCACCAGTCCCAGCGAAGGCAGGCAGTCGATAAAAATATAGTCATATCGCTGTTTCACCTGGTCAATCACACCTTTCATCACAAACTCACGCCGCGGGATGTTAACCAACTCAAGCTCTGCCCCTACCAGATCGATGCTGGAGGGCATGATATGGAGGTTGGGCGTATCCGTTTCATAGATAGCTTCCGAAGCCTCAAGCTGGTTGACCATACAATCGTAGAGAGATGTATCAGCATCACCGGGCAGAACACCCACCCCGGAGGAGGCATTCGCCTGTGGGTCGGCATCGATGAGGAGTACTTTTTTGTCGAGAATGGCAAGGCAGGCAGCCAGGTTGATGGCTGTTGTCGTCTTGCCTACACCGCCCTTTTGATTGGCGATTGCGATTACCTTACCCATAAGCGGTAACTTAACTTTTGCGTGATTGACATGGCGGCGCGTGATTAGATTGACAGCGTTTCACCGATCGTCGGCAAAATTAGCGATTTCCCCTGACTGGCGAAAGCTATTTTGGCAGCATCGTGCTCAATCCTGATAAATCCAAAGGTATCATAGTGGCATCCTACTACTTTTCCACAGCCCACGAACTCAGCAGCTAACACCGCATCTTCATAGCCCATGGTGAAATTGTCCCCAATAGGCAGTATACAAAAATCGAGGGGCGGACAAGTGCGCGGAATCAGCTGCATATCCATGGTGAGCGCTGTATCCCCCGCGTGGTAGAAACAGCTATCCTCCGTCCAAACAACAAAGCCGGCAGGATTCCCCCCGTACCGCCCATCCGGAAAACCACTCGAATGCACCGCATTGACCATTTTTACCGTACCGAAAGCGAATGTAGCCTTACCTCCGTGATTGAGCGGATGCCCCGCAATACCAAGGTTGCTGAAGTGTTGATAAACCTCAAAATTGGCTATAATTACACTTTGATTGTTGTTGGCTATCCGTTCGGCATCGGCAATATGATCACCGTGTGCATGTGTCAGCAGGATATAATCTGCCCGAATAGCGTCAATATCAACGTGGGCGGCGAGTTCGTTTCCGCTGATAAAGGGATCAAAAAGCAGCCGGCTGCCCCCTGTCTCTACCAAAAAACAAGCATGGCCGTAATAGGTTACCTTTGTCATAATATGTGTATTGTCGCGCACAAAAATAGTAAAAATCAACCTTTGCCTCACCAACTTATACATTATTCTCAAGCAGGCCTTTGTTAAATATTCCACAAAGGATTGATAATTTGGGCCAAAAATTTTGGCAATTTGCCTCCTTCGCCGTATATTTGGCCGTTGCACTTAAGTCCCGAAGTTTTCCCTTGTGCCTCGATCTAACGTTACAGAGCTTTGAGAAATACGATGATTCTTCAATCTATCCAACGATAGAAGCGGCACAATCATCTTAATTGGAAACCTTTATGAGACGAGAAAAATTTATTTATAACACACAGACACTTCGCTATGAGAAGGTCGTTGAGCCTCTCAGTGTTACGTTGTTCAGAATTTTCGGTTTCATTTGTGCGGCTGTTTTTACAGCTTTCGTGCTCACCCTCCTCACCCACCGTTACTTTCCATCGCCCAATGAGCGACTGCTGCTCTCCGAAATCGATCAGCTCAAGTCCGAATTATCCACTGCAGTAGAGGAGCTGGCATTGATGGAAAAGGCACTCGGCAATATTCAACAGCGGGATGCTTATGCGCACCGAATGATATTGGGGATGGATCCCATCGACCAGGCCGTGTGGGAAGGAGGTGTCGGTGGTCATGATGAGTACAGCCACTTCCGGCAGTTCCGCCATTCAGGTGATGTGATGGCCAGCCTCCGGCAAAAAACCGACCGCCTCAAGCGGCAACTTGACCTTCAGTCCCGCTCGCTCGACAGTATCATCACCAAAGCGGAGCAGAAGGAAGATATGTTGGCTTCGATACCCAGTATCAAGCCTGTTGGCGGCGATCGCACCCGCTCCATGAATCTTCTCTCGGGTTTTGGCTACCGCCTCCACCCTATCCATAAGATCCGCAAGATGCACAACGGCATCGATTTCACAGCTCCCAAGGGTACACCCATTCAGGCTACCGGCAACGGCCGCGTAGTCAAGGCCGAATACTCCAGTGGCTTTGGCTATCATGTAGTGATCGACCATGGTTACGGTTACAAAACCTTGTATGCCCACATGCAGCGGGTAGAGGTACGCCGTGGAGAAACTGTTAAAAGAGGAAAAACCATTGGTCGCGTTGGTAATACCGGTACTTCTACTGCTCCGCACTGCCACTACGAAGTGCACTACCGTGGAGTGCCTGTCAACCCGATACAATTTGTTACGGACGGACTGAGTCCGGCGGAATATCGTGAACTGGTGAGGGCTTCCGAGGTATCCAACCAGTCCTTCGACTAAAGGGGTATTTTATCGGTCAAAAAAGGGCAACTGCAGTGCAGTTGCCCTTTTTTAGTCTGCAGCTGCCCTTTGGGGGCGCAGGTGCACCAGATATTCAATATTTTTGCGCAAGCCATCCGCCGGGGTGGCTACCACGTCCAGCCACACTAAGTTGGCTGCTGCCGCGTATTCGCCTACCTTTTGCAGTGCCAGTTGCCTGAGTTTTTCGTCTTTGACAATCCCGTTGGCGAAGCGCCTGCCTTCGAGTTCAAATTGTGGCTTGACCAACGCAACGACCCTGGCAGATGCTTTCATGAGCGGTTGTAAAAAGGGAAGAATGTGCCTGAGACTGATGAAGGAGACATCGATAACGACTATGTCGGCCAGTCCCTTGGCCAACTGAGCAGGTACAAGCTTGCGAATATCCTGTTTTTCCATGCTCATGACCGACAGATGCTGCTGCAGCATTGGGTGGAGCTGGCTTTCACCAACATCCACGGCATAAATGCTTGCGGCGCCCGCCTGCAGCGCGCAGTCGGTAAATCCACCGGTACTTGCGCCCACGTCGAGCACGACAGCGCCGCGAAAATCCAGTGAAAATGTGTCAATCGCCAGCTGCAGCTTGTGTCCGCCGGCGCTCACAAAGCGCAGCACAGTTGCTTCTTCCAGTACAATGGTATCAGATGCATCTACTTCCTGCGCAGGCCTCACTACCGGCTGCCCGTTGATCTTCACCGCCCCCGCCTTGATGGCCTGCTTGGCGCGCTCGCGCGACTCAGCCAGGCCAGCCTGCACCATATATTGATCCAATCGCATACAGACAACTAATATTTTTTACACCCTCCTGCTGCTGCCTTCAGGACATCACAGCCCATAAAGTTAGTACCTTTTTTCCCATTTACACAAATTGGCGGTACCTTTGAAACCTGCTGAAATACTGACCAACCGAAAGATCATGAAAAAGATTGCTGATATACTGCCACAAACAGGTCGCGTGGAATGGATAGGGCTGCGCCCACGGGCAAAAGCGCCACTGGAAGTAGTAACCTCTGCATTGGTAACGGTTGAACAGGGGCTCGGCGGTGACCATTACCGCGGTAGCAGCGGCAAGCGGCAGGTCACGCTCATACAGGCGGAACATCTCGACGCTGTGGCGAGTATGCTGGGCGTAAACCGCATTGATCCTCTGTGGACAAGGCGCAATATTGTAGTCTCCGGTATCAACTTGCTGGCTTTTGCCGGCCGACAGTTTGCTGTCGGGGAAGCTATACTGGCTTTTACCGATTATTGTGAACCCTGCGAGCGCATGGAGCAAAACCTCGGAAGTGGCGGCTATAATGCCATGCAGGGTCACGGTGGCATCTGTACCCGCGTGATACGAGGGGGTAAAATTGCGGTGGGCGATGCTGTTCGACTGCTGACAACCTCTGCAAACACAGACTGACCGCCTACAATGCCTGGATGAGTATCTGATAGTCATCAAAGGCCGCGCTGTCTTTTTTCATCTCCAGCAGGTCGAGCAGCTCCTCGCTGTAGTATTGTTCAAGCTGACTATGCGTCTGCAGGCAGCGAACCTCGATTTTTCCAGCCTGAAGCTGTGACAATCGCCATTGGAGCGTGCGCCCTGTACGCGCCAGCAGTTCGCCATAAATTTCCTGATGGTCAAACGCTTCCCTGCCTGGCAGCGTCGCTTCCCTGAAAGCCTCATTGTTGTAGGCCAGCAGCGAGCCGCTGTCAAGAATAAAGTAGGCCGTGTGCGGAAGTACCCGCCCGTTGGCGGACAAAGCTGCATAGAGCGCAAGCTGAATATCTTCTTTATTCTTGAGCATTTCCATAAAACGTGTCTTACCGCTCCACTTTAAATCGACAATTGCCTGCTCACCTCCGCGAGCCAGCAACATGTCGGCCCGCCCATTGAGAGGTACTCCTTCAAAAACACCCTTGA
>JAUMBM010000172.1:0-4024 GCA_032115735.1 Saprospiraceae bacterium | reverse complement strand
ATCTGAAGGATCGCTTACGTCGAAAGCACCGATAGGGGCGTTAGCGCGCTCATCGGTGGTGAAGGCCACGGTCCCGTCATCAGAAAGCCAGGAATTGTGGGTGAATTCGAAAGGCGTTTTCTGTCTTCCGAGCAGCAGGGTATTGTTTTTATCTGATATGTCGTATACGCCCAGTTCTCCGTTGTAAATCTCAGAGGTATACATGCGGTCGTTGCGAACGTAGACGTCGTGAGAATAAATATTGAACCCCTTATTGACATAAATAGGTGTACCTGGTTGCGTAAATACATCCAGATACAAGATGCCACCGGAATTCAGATTGCAACCGGAAAGGTAACAATAGCCATTCTCATCAATCCAGAGGTTGTGGCAGGTACGGAGTGTCCCCATGCCGGGCAAATCGGGTGTCCAGCGATAGTAGGACACAGAATCAGGCAAATGGCTCATGTCAATCACCAGCAGACCTTCCGTTGTTCCCGGCTGGTCTGTTGTGACATAGGCGAAATTCCCCCAAGTTTTAATGTCTCTCCAGGTAGAGTTCTGACCCGGAATGAAAGCTACTTCCGTAGCATTGGAGGGATCGGCCAGGCTGACGATAGAAACGCCGTTGACCAGCCCCATGATGGCATATTCCGTGCTGTCGGGTGCCACCCAACCCCAAATATCATTGCCGTTGGCATTGTATTGAACGTGTGACAGCAAGGTCATATTGAGCTGCCCGAAGACCGTCAGCGACAGCCAGCAGAAGGATAAAGACAACAGTAAGCGACTCTTCATGCTCGAATTCAAAATTAGAAGGTAAAATAGTCTGTCGGTAAAATTATCGAAAATCAGGCATTACCTCGCCTGAACAACGGCAATTGTTATGCGGCTGACACAAACAGGCCGCTCATTTTCATCTTTGATGTCGATCTGCCACACGTGCAGCGTTCTGCCTACTTTTATGGGGCGTACGGTTCCGTACACCCAGCCTGAGCGAACCGAGTTCAGGTGGTTGGCATTGATCTCTACACCCACAACGCTTTGCTTGCCCGTATCTTCCAGACAAAGCACGGAGGCCACACTACCAAGGGTCTCTGCCAACGCTACGGAGGCGCCGCCGTGCAGCAACCGCATAGGCTGTATGGTGCGGTGATCTACCGGCATACGCGCAATCAGGTAATCATCGCCAATCGCAGTGTATTCGATGCCGAGCCAGTCGCTCAGGGTATTGGCAGAAATGGCCTGCAACCCTTCCAGACTTGCAGCTTGTTTCCAAAGACTTGTTTGCATGTGGTGCGAATGTGTATAGTAAAAAATCTGTAGGGACTTACGCCCCCAAAAGGTCTTGCTTGCTCTGCAGGCGGTTGTGCCGCAGCCTAGGGGCCTTTGAGAACACTTACTTTGACCTGATCAACATATACCACCTCTTTCTCCGCCATCACATATACTTTCAGCAATTGCTCCGGCGCGAGTGTTTCGGGAAGTTTTACATAAAAACGAACCCAGCCCCAATGCCCCGGCTCCCCGCCCCAGATACTGAAAGTCGGATTGGCCAGCTTGCTGTCAATGCGCAGGGCGCGGTAGTGCTGTACTTCCTCACCAACCTGCGTGCTCACGACGATGGAAGGCGCTGTATACCAGGGAAACTCTTTAACATCTTTTTTGCACATAGCCTCTACGCGCAGATAGTCGCCTGCCTGCAGGGGGAGAGACCCCACCTCTTTGGCAAAAAACTCCAGGTATTTTCGCTCAGGCGTCAGCAGGGCGGCCTGTTTGCCACCGCCTACAGGACTTTCCGCATACTGCAGGCTGCTGTCGGCAGCCTCAAAATCCTGACTGTAAAGCAGCGCATGCTCCTTTAGTTGGCTGCTATCGGGCTGGCGCTCACCTGTATCGAAAGCTATGAGGGCATCATAGGTCATTTTCGTTTTGCCAAAAACAGCCCAGTAGTAGCCCTCGTTGGCGGCTTCTGTCCATAGAATACCTTGCTTGTGCTGCCAATTTTGAAATAGGTTGAGTCCGATAAAAAATGCAGTAAGCAGATAGAAGAAAACCCGCAGGTAGGGCCTGCTGAGCATGGCAGCAACTGTAAAGGCCATAGGAACCGACAGCAGCGCTGCTGCCTCGACCATGGGGCGCGACCCGAAGCCGTTGATGTAGTACCAGCACCACCAACTGTAGGCAATGTAGATGTGCAGGGGCAAAAAAATCAGCACAGGCCACAGCCAGCGGCGATGGTAGGCCAGCCAGCCGATACCGAGGACGCTCAGCCACATGGCAGGGCTATAGGTGAGCCAGCCATTCTGATAGGAAAACAGCCCGCCGTGAATGCGTGCATGCCTGAAGTCGAAAGCCTCTCCCGGATAACCGTCAAAATGCCAGCCACCGGTGGCCAGTTTCCAATACAATACCTGCGGCAGCCCCATGGCTATGAACATCCCAACTGCCCAGCCTATGCTGGCAGCATGTGCCTTCCAAAAAGCCCATCGCTGGCGGAGCGCCTGCCTGTCAACCAGTCCGTACCCCAACGGTATGGCAAGGGCCAGGATTTCTACCGGTCTGATCAGGGTGATCAGACCGGCGCTCAGCCCGATAAGTATGGCGTAGCGGCGGCCTGCCGACAGGTAGAATTGCCGGCTGGCATACATGAGTAAGCCATAGAGCGAAAACAGGTAGGCATGCGCCATAGGGCCCCGGTATACCTCAAAATTATACAGGTGCGTTCCCAGCGCAAGGATGAGCAGACTAAACCATACAGCCTGCTTGTCAATGACTTCCGCCTGCAGTACCCGGTACAGACACCAAAGACCCGCAAAGAAATAGATCAGATTGGCCAGGTGAATCCATAGCATGTAGGGCCACGAGTAGCCGTCGGCAGCTACACCCGGCAGCAAGAGAGCCATGCCGTGTCCCAACAGAAAAAAAGGCAACTGCAGCAACGCTACCCCCGCCGTATACTTGATGACTCTGTGACCGTTGGCTGCTACGGGCAGCTCGCCGCCCGGACCGGGAAAACTGAATGCCTCACCGGAATAATCAAACCTTTTGCGATAGGTAGTATCTATATTCGACAAATCACCGTAGATGAGTGCTGCGGGAAGATAAGCGTAATACCCCCAGGTATCACCTCCGTAGATAATGTTAACTTCCCAGCGTCGGAAGTACAGCAGCGAAGCCAGGTAGACAACGCCAATGATGATTGCGAGAGATTTGAATGTAAAATGCAAGGCAGCCAAAAATTATTCCGCTCAAAGATACAATTTAGCCATCACACCGCGGGACCTGCAAGCACTTTACTTTCGCTTGAATTTATTGTTTTTGTAGTCTTTGAATACCAACTCGCCCAGCCCCTGCAGGTTGCTGTAAAAAGCCTTGCCATTATTGGTTCGGGTAAACTCGTCGACAAACCTCACCAGATCAGGATCACGGGCAATCATAAAGGTCGTAATGGGTATCTGCAACTTCTTGCACTGTGCCGCCAGTGTCAGCGTACGACTCACAATCTTGCGGTCGAGGCCAAAGCTGTTCTTGTAATACTGGTTTCCCTTTTTGATGCAGGTGGGCTTACCATCGGTAATCATGAATATCTGCTTGTTGGGGTTACGACGGTTGCGCAGCAGACTCATGGCCAGTTCAAGACCGGCGACTGTATTGGTGTGGTAGGGACCTACTTCGAGATAGGGCAGGTCTTCCAGCTCGATAGACCAGGCATCATTCCCAAAGACAATAATATCGAGGGTATCCTTGGGGAAGCGTGTAAGAATATATTCGCTCAGCGCCATGGCTACCTTCTTGGCAGGCGTTATGCGATCTTCGCCATAGAGGATCATAGAATGTGAGATATCGATCATCAGCACAGTGCTCATTTGAGCCTGTCGGAAGGTCTCAAACACCTCCAGATCATCACTGCTGAGGGTGAAATCGTCGATTCCGTGATTGATCTGCGCGTTGCGCAGACTTTCGCTCACGGCCAGCTGATCGAGCTGATCCCCGAATTCGAACGGACGGAGCTCGGAGCTGGTCTCATCCCCATGACCGCTGT
>JAUMBM010000171.1:0-7441 GCA_032115735.1 Saprospiraceae bacterium | reverse complement strand
AGAAAAGCTGCCCCGGAGCAGGGTACCATAAAATCCAGTTGTGGACGAAGCGATGATAGCCGGTGACGGACAGCTGCCAGTTTTCATCAGCAGCCCAGCTTACGCCCAGCTCCTGACTCCAGGCGTACTCCGGCAGCAGATCCGGCTGCCCGCCGGGCTGCCAATAGCGATCGTTGAGGGTTGGAAATCTGAAAGACCGTGCCATTTGCGCCCGCAGCCACAGGCCGTGGCGCAGCTGGCTGCGCAGGCTCAGGGTCGGCAGCAGCTTCTGCGGCCTGCCGTCTATCCACTCCTGCCGCAGGCTCAGCTGGGAGCTGAGCTGCGCTCCCCACTGCCGGCGCCAGCTGCCGAACACGGCCAGCTGCCGCATCGCGACAGCCGCCCCTTCGGGATAGGCCGTCGTGGTGGCCTGCGTATACATATTCGTCAGCCCCCCTTGCAGCTGCCCGTTTTTTCCCTGCGGGAAACTCGCCTCCGCGTCCATAAGCCAGCTGGCAAAGTTGCTGGGAGAAAAAAGGCGTATGGCGGGATCGTTGTACTGGATACGTTCGCGGAAAAAGGCCGTCCGCAGCTGCAGCAGCCAGCGGTCGGCCGACCGCTGCCAGTGCAGGGCTGTCCGCAGGATACTATCGGCCTGGGTGGCCTCGCTGCGCGTCTGCACCAGGGTGGGGGGAATTTCCCGAAACTGTTGCTGTGTCCAGAGGAAAAGTGCCAGCTGCTGCCGCGGGCTGATTTTCCAGTGCGCCGATTGCAGCCAGCCCGAGCCATTGGCAGCAGCGTGCTGCTGCTGCCGTTGCGGCAGGCCTGCTGCCGGGCGGAAGCTAAAGTCGTTGTCGGCCGTCCGCCGAAAAAAGCGAGACTGCACTGCCCATCGCTGCCCGCCGGCTCCCAGGCGCAACTGCCCGTCAAGGATGCCAAAACTACCTGCACTCAGCTGCCCGTCCAGCAGCAGGCGCTGCCCGTAGGCGGGCGTATTCTGGAGATTAATAGCGCCCCCCATCGCCCCGCTGCCCCACAAGGCCGAAAGTCCCCCGTAATGTATGTTAATTTTGTCGGTAAAAATCAGCGGCAGCAAGGAAAAATCCAGCAGCCCCAGGCTGGGGTTTACAATAGGCAGGCCATTCCACAGCAGCAACTGCTGCCCTGCCGCCCCGCCCCGCAGGGAGGCGGTGGCCAGGCTGCCACCCCCATAGCTTTTTATATAAATGCCCCCCTCGCGGCTCAGTAAGTCGGCTACATTGCTCAGGGCAGCGTACCGCTGCCCCAGCGAATCCCAGCGCTCGACCCGCTCGCCCAGGGCGACAATCTGCTCACGCCCGGCCAGGACGGTCACGGTGGGCAGCAGCAGGCTGCTGTCGGGCGCTTGCGCATAAGCAGCAGCACTCAGCACCCATCCGGTCAATATGCAACAGACCCATTTTTTCATCCGCTTACCTGTATTAAGCGGAGTACATGCGAGCTGGAAAACGAAATGGCTGACTAAACAGTACGGCAGCGGGCTACGCCTGATAGGCCGGCCCGACAGAACCCATGACGTCTCACACCCGCTTTTCCTCCGAAAGCCTGGAATGAATCAACGACACGGGCAGGTCTTCTGGCTCGTCTCGGCAACCTGGCCGCCTTCCCATCTGCCCGGAGAGAGCACGACAGTGGCACGTGGCAAAGTGCTGGGTATCTACCCTTAGAAACTTACAGCAGCGGGGACTGCTCCGGATTTTCACCGGATTCCCTTTTCAGGTGCGGCAGGGCGCACCACCTGTGTCAACAGCAAAGATACAAGTTATTTGGACGGCGGCAGCATTTTTACGGCAGCACGCCTGCGGGATTTTCTCACCCAAGCCCGCAACCTTACTTTCCCCACGGATACATCCCTTTTTTTACACCCAGCCGCCGGCCAGGCGCCTTCAGAGCCGCCAATGCAGCGCATGGCCGCCGCCGGCCAAAAGCCCGGCAGGCGTGCTCAGGGCTTTTCGGCACGATGATTTTCCAAAAACACTCTGGCCCGCAGGCGGGCATTTTCGCGCACATTCACATAGAAAAGGTTGAAATCACCCGGATGGAAATTCTTCCTCGTGTAAAAAATGCTGCCCGGGAAATGGGGGCGCTTTGTCCAGAGAACAGACTCGTGGATTTGGGCATCGACAACCCGCGGTCGGATCTTCGAAAAAGGCGTAATGACACCACCAAGGTTGAGCGACGCATCGGCATAGGTCGGCTGGGTAGTCCAGAGCAGTGGATTGGTAACCAGTACGCCCGGGCTGCCATCCGGACCATGATTGCGTTGCCAGGTACGCCACGACATCAGGCAGCCAACATCTTCCGGCGACTCGCAGGGGCGCAGGGACATGAAATGGTTGGTATAGACAGGTATGCCAACCAGATAGGCCGCAATCAGCTGGTACTGCAGGGGCTGACCATCAATGAGTTCTCTGACCAGCCGCTGCCCATGGGTAGTGCCCTGACTGTGCGAAGCAATGATAAACGGCCGCCCTTGGTTGTAGTGTTCTATATAGTAGAGAAAAGCCGCCTTGATATCCGCATACGCAACTTCAAATGCCTGCAGGGCACTGCCGGTATCATGGGTGAAATAAGCATTGAGGTGCGCCTGCCGATAGTATGGCGCAAAAACCCTGCCGACGCCGTTGAAGAGCGATGCCTGAAACTGTATCGGACTCTCATCGGTGCGCAGATTAAGCGCAGGATCATCAACGGGCCCGTTCCAGCCAGTATCGCCGCGCTTGCCGGTATAGGTGGTGGGGTGCAGGAAAAATATATCCACCGCTGCTGCCGACTGCTCGTCGGTGAGGCCGTCAGGCGTCAGGTCGGCAGCATCACTTCGCCAGGGGAGCGCCGCCCAAAAGCGCTCCTGACTGTAGTCTGGCGCCGCAGGCACCGTTTGCTCCTGAAAATGCCCCTTGGGCTTTACACTGGCACAAGAGGATGCAATACCCAATACCAGCAAGGGAAGTATATAGCGTATCATAGCGGAAAAGCTAAGTGAAAAGGGCAGGGCTCATTTGCAAAAAAAACACTTACCCCTCTGTTAGAACGGGAATTTTGCACCTATTGTTGCTGTCGCCATGCCAATAATCACCCCCAATTGCCACTAAATCGTTATCTTTGCAAAAAGGCATTGTTATGAAGTTTCTGATTACCATCGCCATCATCTACTTTGTATATCGGTTCTTTTTTGCTACACCCCGCCTCAATGGGCAGGGGGGTGGACAGCAACCTCCGTCAAATCCCAACAGAGGTCGCGATGATGACGATTATATTGATTACGAAGAATTGAAATAAATGCATTCAATATTGAGCGGGCAGGCAGCATCGCCTTTCAGCAGCTGGCTTGTTGCCAGCAACCACCAGTTTATCGCATGCAACAAGCCAGCCGGCCTGCCTGTACAGCCCGATAAAACTACCGATACCTCTCTCCTGGCATTGGCCACCGCCTACTGCCGCCAACCCCTTGATATTGTCAACCGCATAGACAGACCCGTGAGCGGTCTGGTGTTGTTTGCCAAGAAAAAATCTTCCGTCGCCTTCCTCAATCAGCAGTTTCAGGAAAGAGAGGTAGAAAAATCATACCTGGCCATCGTGGGCAATATGCCTCCGGCCACATCGGACGAAGTCGTCCATTATCTGCGTAACAACGGTACTACCAACAGAACCCGTGTGGCTGATACGGCCTTTCCGGGGGCGCTGGAGGCCCGCCTCAAGTACCAGTATATTGGCAGCAGCGACCGCTACCACCTGCTGCTGGTGAAGTTGCTGACCGGCAGGCATCACCAGATTCGGGCACAATTGGCACAGTTGGGCTGCCCGGTTCGCGGTGATGTCAAGTACGGCTTCAAACGTGCCAATGCTGACCGGTCCATCGATCTGCACAGTTGGCAACTGGGCTTCAAACGGCCTGTCACCAATGAGTGGCAGCTGTTGACAGCACCCCCTCCCGTAACACCCGTCTGGCAGGCATTTGCCGATAAAATTGCGGGCTTGTAGGCGGTCGGCTCTGTCACAAGCAGGTTTACATCTTTACTTACCCTTACCCGTGATCATGGGTAAGACAGAAGCTGTGGAGATCCTCTGCCCCGCTGCCACTCTCCCGTATGGTTGATTTGGCCCGAAGAAGGCTGCAACACAACGAAAAAGCACAATCTCAAATTTTTTTTCGACAAATATGTAACCTAATCCTCGTTTCTGCGTAACACAGAGCGATAAGGCGATTGGATTGTATGTGATTTACACAGGAACCGTTTCAAGTGTATACTTAAATCGGTTTTTGGGATGGCCTCTCTTTCACTTCGGTGGAAGGGGGGCTTTTTGGTTGGTGAAAAACCCCGCCTTCCGCAGCTGCCGCAAGTACCCGACGGAGCTAGTAGGCAGTAAACTCTTCGGCAGTCATACCATAGGCAGTGATATCTACCAGCAGGCCACTCATTTTTCTGTATTCATTGCGCAGATCGCCCTCTCGCCGGAAACCCAGTTTGCGCACCAGCCGTTGGCTGGCGGCATTGTCTGCAAGTGTTTTGACCACCAGTTTTTCGAGTTGCAGTTGTTTGAAAGCCAAGGTGATAATCTTGGCAAGTGCCTCGGTCATAAACCCCTGACCGGTATGCTGGTGGTGCAGAAAATAATTGAGATCCGCCCTCGGGATTTGCCAGTCGATATCGCACAGGCTGATAAATCCGATGAGGTCGGCTTCTTCGTTTCGCCAGATACCGAAGCTGTACATTTCCTGCATCAGCCAGGCTGCAAGTCTCTTGCGGACCTCACTTTCCCCCTTGGCGGGGCTGGTTACTGTTTCAGCCAGCGCCGGGAAATGATCGCTTATGAGCGCTGAGTTATTGGCTACAAGCTGATAAAAAGCCTGCCCGTCGCCCTCCCGAAAACGTCTGATGAGGACTCTCCGCGAAACAACAGCCGTATCAACTTCAAAAAGATGCGGTTGTAAATTCATGCTTTACCAGCTTGGTATTCAGTCTTATGTAAGCTTAAGGCGCAGCTGTATGCTAGGCCTCTGCCGACAGGATTTTAAGAATTTCGGCAGCTGCTACGGCAATCTTGGTGCCGGGTCCAAAGATACCCGCCACGCCCTGCTCGTACAGCCATGCATAGTCGGCATGCGGGATAATCCCCCCCACAACCACCAGAATATCCTGTCGGTTGAGTGCCGCCAAGGCTGCCAGCGTTTCCGGCACTAAGGTTTTGTGACCTGCCGCCAGAGAGGAGATTCCCAGGATGTGAACGTCGTTTTCGGCTGCCTGTCTTGCTGCTTCTGCCGGCGTTTGGAAGAGGGCACCCATGTCGACGTCAAAACCCAGATCTGCAAAGCTGGTAGCGATAATTTTGGCACCGCGGTCATGGCCGTCCTGTCCCAGCTTAGCCACCATGATACGCGGCCGTCGACCTTCCTTCTCTGCAAATGCATCGGCCATCTCCCGGGCGTGGATAAAATCGGGGTCGAGCATAATTTCGCTGGCGTAGACACCACTGATGGTGTGTTGTACAGCCTGATAGCGTCCAAAAGCACGCTCCATGGCAAAGCTTATTTCGCCCAGGCTAGCCCGCGCGCGTGCAGCCTCAATGGCCAGTGCCAGGAGGTTGTCGCTGCCCAGGCTGCCCTGGTATATGGCCTCGAGCTTTTGCTGTACCAGTTGCTCATCGCGGTTGGCGCGCAGCTGCTGCAGCCGCTCGATCTGGCCTTGGCGTACGGCCGTATTGTCTACTTCAAGAATATCAATATTAGTGGCTTCATGGACGGGGTATAGGTTGACACCTACAATTTTTTCCTGTCCGCTGTCTATGCGCGCCTGCTTTTTGGCGGCAGCCTCCTCAATGCGCATCTTGGGCAAGCCCTGTTCGATGGCACGTGCCATGCCGCCGGCGGCCTCAACCTCCTCGATGATTTCCCAGGCTTTGCGCGCCAGCTCAGCCGTGAGGTATTCGATGTAGTACGAACCACCCCAAGGGTCGATGGCGCGGGTGATGTCGGTATCCTGCTGCAGATACTTCTGTGTGTCGCGTGCAATTTTGGCAGAAAAATCGGTAGGCAAAGCGATCGCCTCATCCAGCGCATTGGTATGCAACGACTGCGTACCGCCAAAAATGGCAGCCATGGCCTCTATGCAGGTGCGGCCGACATTGTTGAAGGGATCCTGCTCCGTCAGGCTGTAGCCGGAGGTCTGGCTATGGGTACGCAGCGACAGGCTGCGCTCATCGCGCGGATTGAAGCGGGAGACAATCTTTGACCACAGCAACCGACCCGCCCGCATTTTGGCGATCTCCATAAAATGGTTCATCCCAATGCCCCAGAAAAATGAAATACGGGGTGCAAAATCGTCAATATCCAACCCTGCTGCCATGCCCGTGCGCAGGTATTCAAGGCCGTCGGCCAGCGTGAAAGCCAGCTCCAGCTCGGCAGGTGCACCCGCCTCGTGCATGTGGTAGCCACTGACGCTGATGGAGTTGAACCGCGGCATGTGGCGGGAGGTGTAGGCAAAAATATCGCCGATGATGCGCATGCTGGGCCCCGGAGGGTAGATGTAGGTATTGCGCACCATAAACTCTTTGAGGATATCATTCTGTATGGTGCCGCTGAGTTTGTCGGGGCTTACGCCCTGTTCCTCAGCCGCCACAATATAGAAGGCCATGACCGGGATGACAGCACCGTTCATGGTCATGGATACCGACATCTCATCCAGCGGTATCTGGTCGAAGAGGATTTTCATGTCCTCAACGGTATCAATGGCAACGCCCGCCTTGCCGACATCTCCCTTGACCCGCTCGTGATCACTGTCATACCCACGGTGTGTGGCAAGATCAAAGGCAACCGAAAGTCCCTTCTGGCCCTGGGCCAGGTTGCGGCGGTAAAAAGCGTTGCTCTCTTCTGCCGTGCTGAAGCCTGCATATTGGCGTATGGTCCAGGGGCGTATAGTATACATAGAGGCGTAGGGCCCTCGCAGATAGGGCGGCTTGCCGGCGGTATAGTCGAGAGGGTCGTGGGCGGCAATTTTCTCAGCCGAAAACCAGGCAGGTATTTCGATGCCTTCGGTCGATGTGTGTACCGAAGGATGATCGGCGCCGGGACGAAGGGAGTCCAGCGTCCAACTGAGTTTATGGCGGCGAAAGTCAGGGCGTGCCATAGTTTCGTTTTTTGATTATTGACTGCAATTTAAAACAGCGGCCGCACATTATGTGTTGTCAATGATAATAATCTCCGCAATTCGCCCGTCTTTTGCACAAGGATCACCCAAAAAACGGATTGTAGCACAAACACGTATATATTTGCATCGTGATCGCTTATACAAAACATATCCTCTCTAATGGCCTGCGCGTGCTGGTACACGAAGATAACAGCACGCCCATGGCCGTCGTCAACCTGTTGTACAACGTAGGCTCCCGGGACGAATCGCCCGACAGGACGGGCTTCGCCCACTTATTT
>JAUMBM010000170.1:0-8146 GCA_032115735.1 Saprospiraceae bacterium | reverse complement strand
GCGTCAATCTGCTCAAAATTGATGTAGAAGGCGCCGAGATAGAAATTTTGCACAGCCTGATTGACAAGGGCACCTATAAAAAAATTGACCTGATCGTCGTGGAGACGCATGAGACCAAAATCGAAGGTCACGATCTGCTGGTAGCCCAGCTCAAGAAGAAGATGAAGTCACTGCAGATTGACAATATTCGGCTCAACTGGCTGTAATATTTATGCTTCGTCCAAAACCGAATTGAGCAGCTGCAGGTAATCATCAAACGTAGCAGGTGAAAAATCCGGGATTTTAGCCATATCGTCCCACCTGCGAAGCCTTATGCAGGCATCGAAATAAGGATTTTGCTCAAATGCAGCCATCTCTGTTGCACTCATGGGCCCTCCCTGGAAGTATAGGGTATGCTTGCTGGCCTCAGAAAGTTGCTGAAAATAAGCATCATCTGCCGCTGTCAGATAACGTTTAGCGGCTACATGTCCCTCCACCAGCGCTGCAACTTTTTCGCCAAAACCTGCTTTGCGCAGAAATTCAGCGCCTGCTGTTTCATGCGCAATATGCCCCCAGCCTCCCATGTCTGCGGCAGTACTGCGGTCCAGCAGGTGACCGACATCATGCAGGAGTGCAGCGGCAATCGTTTCCTGATCAAAACCTTCCTGCGCTGCAAGCTGTGCACACTGCAGGGCGTGTTCCAGTTGCGTCATATCCTCTCCATAGTGATCGCTGCCTTTGGTGGCAAACAACGCTGCGATAACAGCAATAGAAGAATGCATACAAACAGTGGTGAACCCCTGTCGTCAGTCATAAGCACTGTCGAAAGGGTGGGGTGATGAAGAACCGGCAGCGGCCTGACAGCCGCTGCCGGTAGCAAATGACCTAAACAATGAAACCAAAACAACACATTATTACTTCAGATACCACATCTTTGTATTGATGTTATCAGCTCCCTGCCGGGCGACAGCTTCCTCCCGATTGGTTGCATTAAGTGCCTGCTCGCTGATGGGATACGTAAAGCGCACGGGTATCTTGTTGTCGTTTTGGTTGCTGAGGCCGGGTACGAGGGCAGGAATGCCCGTTCTGCGCCAGTCAAACCATGCTTCCATACCTTGATAAAACAGGCTGATCCACTTCTGTGTACCAATCTTCACAAGCTTTTCCTGCTGGCTGCCCGTGTAAGCTACTGCTGCCTGGCTGGTATAACCGGCAGGAGTACTGAGATTGTAGTAATCGAAAGAACCGTTGATACCATTGGCGTAGTAAGCAGCAGCATCACCGCTGATCAAGCCCTTTTCAGCAGCTTCGGCCAGCAAAAACTGCAGTTCTGCATACGTCATAATCACCCCTTTGGCAATGTTGAGGCCATCGGTTGTCACTGCATTTTCGAAGAAAAGAGCGCTCACGCGTGACTGGAACTGAGGTCCGCCGTTGTACGTGAGGGCATCTACATCGCTCAGGCCATTGGGAAGTCCTGCGTAGACCGGACTGCTCGTACCTTCTGTGGCCGGTGTAGGCCTGAAAAATACAGACAGTCGCGGATCGTTGTAGGCAACCAGCTGGTCGAGCAGGGTTTTGGATGCCCGAAACTCGTTGAAAGAGCCGATACGCGCTGTGTGCAGCGGAAACTGGTCGGGAGAGGCCGCGCGATAGCGGTACAGGGCGCTGTCATCATCGGATGTAAACACCGGTGTCTGTGCAGGATTGTCGAGAATTGCCTGTATTTGCGGGCCCACATTGCGCTTGCGCGAAATGCGCATCAGCGCGCGGATACGCAGCGAATTGGCCAGCTTTTTCCAGCTTTGAATATTGCCGCCGAAAATCTGATCGCCGGCAACTACTTCCCCACTGGAGCCCAGCAGGCTGTTGGCCTGCTCGAGTTCGGCCAGTATACCGTCATAAATTGCCTCCTGACTGTCATAGCGCGGCAGGTTGAAGCCTTCCTTGGCGCGAATAGCCTCACTGTAAGGTACGTCACCATAGGCGTCCGTAGCCAACGAAAACATCCAGCTGCGCATCACCAGCGCAATACCCTTATAGTTGTTTTCGCCGGTGATGGTCGACTGATCGATGATGATTTTCAGGTCACGAGCATTGCCATAGACGGAATTCCAGATGCCATTGATTTCACCCCACAGGTAGCGGTCTTCGTTGACAAACTGGTTTTTGGCTGTCTGCTGGATAACGATATTGCCGATTCCCCAGGATTCGCCCATCACCGTGTTCATCACACTAGCCTGAATACGCGGCAACAGCAGTGAAGGAGGAACGCTCACAGGAGCGTTGGGGTTGGTATTGATCTCGTCAAATTCGGACGTACAGGCCGGCACGATGAAGAGCAGGCTGACGAACAATAGAGACTTGAAAAGTATGCTTTTCATATAGCTGCTGATTAGAAATTGAAGTTAAGATTCATACCCCAGCTGCGTACAGAAGGGATAGCAACGGACTCTACGCCCGGAATGATGGTACCGCCTGCCGTTGAGGCTGTTTCGGGGTCGATGTGCGGTACATCCGTCCACAATGCCAGGTTGCGACCCACAATGCTGAGGCGGATATCGCGTACAGGTGCTTTACCCAACCACTTGTTGGGCAGGGTATATCCGAGGCGGAGTTCGCGCAGCTTAATAAACGAAGCGTCATAAATCATTGGCTCCACGAGGCGGCGGCCCAGCGTGAGGGATGTGTGCCATTCGCGGGCACTCAGCTTGACAGCATTGGGCTTAAAGGTCCCATCGGCTTGCTGCACGACACCTTCACCAATCACACCATTGCCTTCCAGGCTGAGGTCATAGCCATTAGCCCGACCCTCGAGTGTTTCGGCAATGATACCACCTTCTCTGCCCACCGTCTGGGTGTGTGAATACACCTGTCCACCGCTGCGAATATCGAACAGGAAGCTCAGACTCAAGTTTTTGTAGCGGAAGCTGTTGTTGATGCCCGCCAGCCAGTCCGGGTTGTAGTTGCCCAGCAGAACGCGGTTGGTAGTAGCAATCGGCTTGCCGGTAGTATTAAACACCACCTGGCCTACGAATTCACCTGTAGCATCGTAATAAGGTGCATTGGGGTCGGTATTTTGCACACGTGCAAAACCGATGCCATACATATTACCCATGCGCTCGCCTACACGTGCCTCGACCGTAATATAGCGGCTGCCCATTACATAATTTTCGATCACCTGACCAGACACGGGATCTGTGTACAGCTCTTCAACTTCTGAGCGGTTGGCAGACCAGTTGACCGTGACATCCCAGCTGAAGTGCTGCGTCTCGACCGGCCTTACATTCAGGCTCACTTCAAAACCATTGTTGCGGATAAGTCCTGCGTTGATAAGGCGTTGTGAGTAACCTGTCGTATTGGACAGCGGGATACCCAGAATTTGGTTTTTAGAGCGCGTATTGTAATACGTAAGGTCGAGCCCTACGCGATTGCGGAAAAAGCGCAGGTCCAGGCCTGTTTCCACAGAGGAGCTGATCTCTGGCTTAAGGTCAGCATTGGGCAGTACAGATGCCTCCGAGAACACCGGATTGCCATTGACCGGCGTACCGGGATTGAACACGGCTGCCAGCTGAAAAGGATCGGTATCGTTACCTACCTGTGCAATACCGAGGCGGAACTTTGCAAAAGAGAGAGCGCTGTTGGGCGACAGGTTCAGCTGTTCGCTAAGTACAACGCCAAGGTTGGCAGAGTAGTAGAAAAAGCTGCGCGATGTGCTGGGCAGTGTGCTGGACCAGTCGTTGCGACCCGACAAATCGAGATACAGCCAGTCGTTGAAGCCAAACTGCGTAGTTGCATACAAACTATTGATGCGCTTTTCGCTGCGGAAGTTGGCACTCTGCAGGGCTACGCGTGAGTTGGTGAGGTTGTAAACCCCCGGAACTGCCAGTTCGGGTGCAAATACATCCGAGTAGTTGGACTGTTGCCGCATCATGTTGCCACCGACAGCACCATTGACCTGCAGGCTACCCCTGCTGGCGGGATTGATGCTCAACAGAAAGTCAGAGTTCGTCTCAGAGAAGAAAATCTTTTCCTCGCGGTAGCTGCCACGGGGAAAGCGCTGCGTGGAATAGGCGCGACGGCGCGTACGCAGATCGTTGCTCACATCCGTACCCGTACGCACCATCAGGCTCAGCCAGCTGGTAAAATCGTAGTTGAGCGATACATTGCCGTAGAGGCGGTTGAGGTCCTGAGAATTGGTATTCTCGTATACGTTGAAGTAAGGATTGTCGTGGTAGTTGTAGTTGAAGTTAAACTGGTTGAGACCTACGCGCCCTGCCTGCCAGTAATCGCGCAGCGATGCCATATTGATATCGCGCGGAAACCAACAATTGAAAAGATACATGATATTCTCGGTACCATAGCTCAGGTTGGGACGATTGCCGCTGACATTGTTGATGTAGTTCATCACAGCTTTCACGCGGAACTTATCATTGAGCTTATAGCCTCCTGAGAGTGAGAATGTATTGCGGCTCAAATCCGTATTGGGTACGATACCCGTTTGGTCGAGATAGGTATAGGAAGCGCGGAAATCGCCCTGCTCATTGGAACCGGAGACAGCGAAGTTGTGCGTCTGCGTCACCCCCGTCTCAAAGAAGTCAGCGATGTTGTTGGGGTTAGCAACGAAAGGCGTAGGCGTAATTTCGCCACGCGCAGCCAGCTGTGCTGCCAGGTTGACAGGACCGATTTGGGTAAAAAGGTTGCCTACGTCGGCAGCGCGCAGTCCATTGGACGTTGGCGAGTCAAACTGTGGCAGCAGCTGTCCGTTGAGAGCAGGGCCCCAGCTTTCGTCGACGCCGTCGCGGGTACCACCACCATTACCGTCTTTAAAACCGAACTCCCCGTTGAGTCCCTGGCCGTACTGATTTTGGTAGTCTGGCAGGCGCAGTGGGCTTTCGAAGCTCACCGTTGAATTGACAGAGATCCCGAGACCTTTAGAGCCCTGACCTGTCTTGGTCGTGATGAGGATAACCCCGTTGTTGGCTCTTGAGCCATAAAGTGCGGTAGCACTGGCACCTTTGAGTACAGTAATGGAAGCGATATCATCGGGATTGACAAAACCTGCCCCGTTGCCAAAGTCTGCTTCCTGATTGCTCCTGCCTGATGAACCTGTAAACTCGTTGCTGATGGGTACACCATCAACGACAAACAGGGGCTGGTTTTTGTTGAGGTTGAGCGAGCGTTCGCCGCGGATAGTTACCCGTGCCGAAGCCCCGATACCGGATGGATTGCCTACGATGGTCAGACCTGCCACTTTGCCGGCCAGTGAGTTGACCAGGTTGGTCTCACGCGCCTGTACGAGTTCGGCTCCATCGACCTTTTGTACGGAATAACCCAATGCTTTGTTGGCACGGCTGATACCCAGGGCAGTTACGGTCACCTCTGAAAGGCTGACTGCGTCCGCAGCCAATGCCACATTGATGGCGGAGCGGCCATTGACAGCCTCCTCCTTGCTAAGATAGCCGATGAAGCTAAACACCAGCACATCGCTGGCTTTTACGCTGAGCTCATAGCTGCCATCAAGATCCGTGACCGTACCATTGCTGCTGCCCTTCACCAAGATGCTCACCCCTACCAGCGGTTCGCCATTGGACTGATCAGTAACCAAGCCGGCAACCCGTTGTTGAGCGTTTGCCAGCATGCCCATGGAGAGCAGCAACAACAAACTAAACAATGGGCGCAAGCGCGCGGGCGCACACAATAGTGCAGCCACCCTTTGTCCGAGTCGGAAAAGTTTCATAATTTTGATTGAATTTAATTAATACCTGAGGGCTGGAGTCGGCGTTTGCCGGCTTCAGCCTTTTTCCGGGGCAAAGTATTGAAGAATTCACCGCAATTACCCCCTTTTGCGGTTTAACATTCTTTTAAGTTATTGTAAAGAACCTTTCAGAGCATGTTTGCCTGCGACGAAACGAGAATTTTTTCGCGCGTTCCGGAGGGAAATTTATTGGCGGCAACAGACAAAAAACTACCATAAACGGTTCCGTCATCCGGCAAGCAGTACCTGACGAGTTCGGGTTCATCACATCTGTGCAAAGGTTTCCGCTGCCATACCAAAGGAAAGTGTCATCCCTGCGCCACCGATGCCATTGACAATCCATACCCCCGGCTGCGGGCTGAGCCGGATGATACTCTCGCCCCGCGTACTCTTGGCGTAATAGCCCGCCCAGTATTCGGCGATCTGCGCATCCGGGAAGTGGGCAAATCTATTCAGCTCCCGGAGAATAAGGTTGTTGATCTCTGTTCGGACAAAAGGCTCGAGATCTTGTCCGTACTCATGGCTGTCACCGATGGTCAACTCACCGGCGGCTGTTGCCGACAGCAGCACATGAATGCCGTATGCATTGTACAGTGGCTGCTCGGCAGCAATACGCTGCTTGAGCGCCGACAGTGAAGGACAGCTGGTAAAAGCCCCGTAGTGCTGCAAGGTAAGGCCGGCTGCCAGGTTGGGACCCAGATCAAAGCCTGCCGGCTGAGGGCGGGTGCGCATCATCTGTAACTTGCACTTGGTCATCTCCATCTGCTGATAATGAGCCGGGAAGAGCGTCTCAAAATCAGTACCGCTACAGATAATTATCTGCTCAGCTTTCCATTGCTCGCTGCCTGCCTGCAGGTAAGGAAAATCTACCTTGCTGACTGCCTGACGATAGCGTACCTCAACATGCGCCTGTTGCTGCAGGTATCGATGCAGTTGCTGCAATGCCTGCCGCGGATCTACATTTACCTCTGTCTCGCTGTACATAGCCATTTGCAGCCCTTCCCGCCTGACTGCCGGGCTAAGTTGGCAAGCCTCCTCGGCGGTCACCGCCCGCACGCGGTAGCCATGAGTGCCCTGTAATGCCATAAATTCCTCCAGTACAGCCTGCTCATCGGGCCGGTGTGCCAGGTGAAGCGAGCCAGCGGGTGCCGCCCAAAAGCCTGCTTTTTCACTTAGCGACAGCCAGCGCTCGCGCGACACCAAGGCGGTAGCCAGCTGCTCTGCCGGCTGCCCGATAGGCCATATCATACCAAAATTGCGCACCGAAGCACCCCAGGCGGCACCATCTCTTTCAAAAAGCACCACCTGTCGACCCAGGCGAGCCGCTTCCAGCGCGTGGGCGATGCCGAGGATACCCCCACCGACAATCGCTACCTCACAATGATTCATTGCTTTTTCCATCAATCAAAAAGTATTTGCCCCAAAAGTATGGCCAAACGAGCGGCGCGATATTAAGCCATCATTAAGTTTCATTTAATTCTGCTTCCCTGCCCGCTTGCCCGCTGTGGCTGCCAGCGACAGCCTTCTATATTTGCCGCTATTACCAAAGCACAAAACCATGGCTTCATTGAATCAAAAAATCGCACTGGTCGTTTTCGACATGGCCGGCACCACTGTGCGGGATCTGCACGAAGTAGAAAAATGCTTTCTGGAAGCAGCACAGGCCAGTGGCCTTGCGGTGACCTCTGAGCGGGTCCTCGCCATGCAAGGATTACCCAAACGACTGGTCATCAAAACATTGTGGGAAGATGCTATCGGGATTGATCATCCGGATCTGGCCGACAAGGTTGACCACACCTACGAGCAGTTTACCGCCATCCTGGAGCAGCACTACCTGACCGCTGAAGTGACCGAGGTAGCGGGCGCTGCTGACTGCTTCCGCTGGCTGCGCAGCCAGGGGATCAAGGTGGCTCTCACCACAGGCTTTTATCGCAAGGTCACCAACATCATCCTGCACCGTCTCGGCTGGGATACCGAGCTCGACGCTGACTACCTGGCTGTCGGCCCAGGCGCCCTGATTGACCTGTCGCTCACACCCGATGAGACCGGCATGGGGCGTCCGCATCCCGATATGATCCTGAAAGCCATGGCAACGCTGGGCATCAGCGATGCAGCCACCGTCATCAACCTGGGCGACACCCCCAGTGACCTGGCGTCGGCGGCGGCAGCCGGCGTTGGTATTTCGATTGGTGTCTGTGAAGGCACACACAGCCGCGAGGCCCTCGAAGCCTACCCGCACGACATCCTCCTGCCCAGTGTTGCCGCTTTACCGGCCTTCCTTGTGCAGCATTTTTCTTCCCAAGCCTCCTGATCCATGGCTACTGACAACTACCGTCGATATTTTGTGGCTGTGGCCATGCTGGCCTCCTTTGCTGCTTACTTCAGTGTATATGCCTTCCGCAAGCCTTT
>JAUMBM010000169.1:0-8029 GCA_032115735.1 Saprospiraceae bacterium | reverse complement strand
ACCCCTGGCTGACGCCTTTCCCGGAGTTGATCAACCTCAACAATCTCTCCGGTTCGGTAGCCAACCGGCAGTTTATTGCTATCAAGGTCGGCGATGTCAACAACAGTGCCGCGCCCAACCTCATGGCTACGGAGGAGCGATCTACGAAGGGTAAGTTTTATTTTGAGGTCGCGGATCTTGAAATGCAGGCGGGAGAAACTTACACCATACCGGTTACTGCCGCTGAACTTGCGCAGATTGAAGGATACCAGTACACGCTGCAGGTCGATGCTGCCCGCATCCATTTGCTGGCGGTCGTACCGGGCATTGTCGAAGAAGGGCATTACAATGACCAGCAGCTGGCGGATGGCGTGCTCACCATGAGCTGGAACTGGAAAGGCGGTCGCGCCGATGAATTCCAGGACACAGGCGAGCCCCTGTTTAGTCTGCAAATCCGGCCGCTGGAGAAGGTACGGCTGAGCGAGGTAATGGGCATCACCAGTCGCTACACACATGCGGAGGCATATACGCCGGCCGGTGACCGACTGGACCCGGTACTCAACTTCCTGGTAGATGCACCTTCAGCCGAAGGATTTGCGCTCTACCAGAACGTGCCCAACCCTTTCAGCGATGTCACCATCATCGGATTTATGCTGCCGGAAGATCAGCTGGTCACCATGAATATTCAGGATGCGCTGGGCAGGGTGGTAAAGACCATTCGGGAGCACATGCCTGCCGGCCGCAATGAAATCCAGATCAGTGCAGGGGATTTGGGCGGTACAGGGGTATTCTACTACACCCTGAGCACCGGAGAATACACGGCTACTCGGAAGATGGTAGTTACCAAATAAGCCGGACATCCATGTTGGCGGCGCAAGCCGCCAACATGGATGTTTTATCTCAATACACTTCCACCCACTCGCCGGCGGTATTGGCATAGATGCGTTGATCGTACATAGCGCTGCAGCTTACAGGTGGCAGATAGTACCTACCCGGGTAGGTTGCAGTGAGCGAGATCCGGTAGACGCGGCTGCTGCCTTTCGGCAGGTCAAAAAAGGTGAAAACGCCGTCGTCTTTGATGTCGCGATAATCATAGGGACTTTCGGTCTGTTCGCTGCCTGCCTCGAGGCGGGCGTTGCCGATTTCCCAGCCGGCGGGGAACACATGGCGGAGAGCCAATTCAGGATAATCCATGCCCGTATTGGCTGCCTGACTTATGCGCACCTCCGCTACAAAGCGGCTGCCGCGTGTGAGCCGCTTATGAGCGATCGGGTTACCGGATGCATCGGTGTAGCGCAGTTGCATCTTCAGCTGCGAAGCAGCCGGGCGGCCTTCGTTGGCCTGGGGCTGACCCTCGGTGATGATGCTGATAAAAATTTTCTGCTTGCCTGTATTTTTACAGTACAAATTGCGGCGCTGATCGTTGGCAGGATCGCTGAGTTGTACCGCAAGAACGGGTCTGTCGGCGCCGGCATCGACTGCCGGGCGGCTGCCGTCCTGATAGCGCACAGACAATTGTCCGCCGGCAGGAGCGTCGCCCATGTACTGGCCGATCGACAGCAGTGCAAAGCCAAGATCCTGGGTGCTGAGCCATTCGCTGCTACCCACTGCGCGTGCGAGACGCTGTACGACAGTACTGGCCTTGGCATCCTCTTTGAGAAGCACCAGGGTTTCCAGTATGAGTGCCTGATCCCGTATGTCGGAACCGTAGGTGTAGCTGAGTTCGCGATAGGCAGCAGGTTGGGTGCTCAATTGGCGCACCATACTGCGTGCCAGCGTAGCCTGACCTGCGAGTGCATAAGCTGCTGCCAGTCGCCAGCGGGCGGCAACGCCCAACGCTGGCTGTACACGCAGCTGATTCATAGCACCCAGCTCAGCCTTGCGGGCAAGTGCCAGGGTGTAAAGCCGGTAGGCCTGATCGAGTTCGTACTGCTCCTGAGACACAAAGCCACTGTTGCTCAGGGCGGGATCCCACTTGCGGGCAGTAGCTTGCTGGTAGCTCAGCCAGCGATTGAGGAGGCTGGCCGGCACCTGATAGCCCATGGACTGCGCTGCCAGCATAAAATGCCCGGCATAAGAGGTAGCCCAGTGATCGGCAGCCTGTGCGCCCGGCCAGTAGCCAAAGCTACCGTCGCTGAGCTGATACTGCGGCAGGCGGGTGACAACTGAGGCCAGCCGTTGATCGTAGCGCTTTTTGTCGGCCGGGTTTACAGACTGTAGTCGTGACACATACAACAGCGGGAATCCACCAGAAACGGTCTGTTCGATACAGCCAAAAGGATATTGCAGCAGATAACTCAACTGTTTGTTGAGGTTGAGCGAGGGCAGGCTGGCGACCTCCAGCGTCGCCTTGCGCGACCCCCGGCTGCCCATCCAGGCGTAGGGCAGGTTCACTTCTTCGCCAGGGTTGAGGGTGTGGGTTACCACCTTCTGCAGCACGGGGCTGGGGTTGCGCACCTGAATCTCCACCTTACTCACGGCCCGCTCACCATTGCCTTCGGCTGTGACCGTAAAGCGGGCGACGCCACTATTTTTGCCCACCTGCAACCTGAAATAGACGAGCTTATCCGAAGGTCTTTCAAAATTGACTCGCTGCGAAGCAGCTCCGAGGACCCGTACCAGTCCGCTACTTTCCTCCACGCGCACACTGGCTTCGCGGAGGCTTGCTTCGTTGGCAAAGAGGGTGACCGGGAGACTGATTTCCTCCCCCGGGCTCAGCACCCGCGGCAGGCTCGCCTGCACCATAAGCGGATTGCGCACACTGACCTGTTTTTCGGCTTTGCCGTAGGCACCTGCCTGCTCGGCAATGACCATGACCCGCACGGCACCATTGTAGTTGGGCAGTCTCACGCGATGAACCTTTTGGCTACCCGCTTTGAGCTTGAAGGGCCCCAGATGCACTACGACCGGCTTAAACCGATTGGCCTTGTCGGCATCGGGCAGGTTGAGCGCTGCCGCATCGCCGCCGATGCTGAGCACCCGCGCCATGCGGCCATGCTGAGCGCCCAACACCATATCAAAAAGATCCCAGGTGCGCACGCCCAGCGCTTCGCGGGCGAAAAAGTGCCCCCAGGGATCCGGCGTGCGGAAGTTGGTGAGGCCCAGCAGTCCCTCGTCCACAATCGCCAGCGTATAGTTCATCTCCCGGCCCTGCTGCTCTGAGACCGTGATGGCAGTTTCGGTATCCGACCGCAGAACGGAAGCCATGCGCAGGCTGGGCTGCAGGCGAGTGGCGGGATCCTCCACAGCCAGCGGGATGAGCCCGTAGAGGCGCATCGGCAGCTGCTGGTCAGTATCGGCATGTGCCTGTATATAAATGGCGTGTGCGTAGACAGTAGGCGCCATCGCGGGGGTTACGGTAAAAGTGAAGCTGTTGTCGCCGGCCTGCGCATCGAGCCAGTGGCTTTGGAGGATACCCGCGCCGTTTTCGAGCGTGATGAGCAGGCGGCCCTTGCGGGCAGCAGGGATGCTCAGGCGAGCCTTTTGGCCGGGCTGGTAGGTAGTTTTGTCGGCAGAAAAAGGCAACATGACGGCCTCAACGGGGCGCTGTTCGTCGTCGCCCAAGTAGGGATCGCCGACAGTCAGGTAGTCGCCGCTGCAGTGGCCGCTTTCGCTGTCGCAGATGCGCACGAGATAGCGCCCTGCTTCCTGCAGATTCGGCTTCCATACCGCCTTGCCGTTGGCATCCGTCTGCAGTTCGGCCGAGCTCACGGCATTGAAGTGCGTTGACGAATTGAACTGCGCCACGGCTGCATGGTCTTCCTCCCACCACCAGTTCCAGTCGAGCCGATACACGCCCAGCAGCAGCTTTCGACCGGGCGCGGCCCGGCCGTCTGACCGCAGGCTCACCACCTTTACCGGCCTCATTTCTCCGGTATTGAGGCGTTTTTCGCCATAGCGATTTTTGGGCATTTCGAGGCCTGTATAGAAACTGAAAGGGTGGTAGGGCTGCGAAATATACTGTATGCTAAAATCGCCGCCGGGTTCGTAGACACGGGTGCTGATGCGCGCGCTGAGCTTACCGGCAGCCATTTGGGTAGCGCTGATATCTAGTTGGATCTGGGCTTTGCCCTGTTGGTCGAGCTGTCCGTCGAACAGCAGCAAGGGCTCGCTGTCGATCTTGCGGGCCGGGTCAGCAAAGCGGTAGGCAGCATAGCCGCTGAAGGGTTCGGGATCTTCGCGCAGCACCGCCTCCACCCGGGCGGGGAGGCCCGCTGCCGACGCACCATGCAGCCACTGCGCGCTGAGCGCAGCACGCAGGCCCTCATTTGCCTTGGGGAAGGACAGATCTATCCGGATGCGGTTGGGCTTGATGGTCTCAATGCGCAGGGTTTTCTCGAAAACGGCCGTTCCCGCTTTTACCCTGGCCAGCCAGCTGCCGGTAGGGTCGTCGGGGCGGGTGGCAAAATGGAGCGCATAGGTGCGGCCGGTAGACGTACCTATGATGCGGCGTTCGCGCAGCTGGCCGCGCGCGTCCAGGAGTTCAAACTGTACGGGAAAACCAGCGGGCAGTTCCTGCAACTTATCTTCCAGCACAAAATTGAGGAAGACCGAATCCCCCGGCCGCCATACGCCCCGCTCTCCGTAAAAAAAGCCCTTGCGGCCCGCCGCGAGCGCGGCGCCGCCGGCGTCAAACTGACTCACGGAGAGCGACTCACCCTCCATAACCCGCAAATACCCCTTTTGACCCCCTTTTTCCGCCACCACGATAAAAGGCCGCCGCGCCAGCGCGAGCTGCGCCATGCCATTGCGGTCGGTAAGCCCCTCAGCCAGCGGCTGTAACTGATAATCGTAGTATGTAAGTTTGACGCCGCCCACCGGATCGGCCGTCCGCAGGCTGGTGACAACCGTCCAGAAGGTACGCCCGTCACTGCTGCCCTTGCTGATGATGCCGAAATCCGAGGACAGGATGTTGCGCTGCACAAAACGGTCGCTGTTGTAATAAGCCGGGTAGCAGGGATCTTCGCGCTGCCACCATTCGTAGCCGTCGTAGTAACCGTTGATCCCATACCATTGCTCCATAAAGCTCTCCGCCTCTTCACCTCCCGCCTCGCTGTAGGCAGCACTCAGCGGCAGCTCGTCGCCGGTAACCCCATTGCAGGCAAGGCTGGTGTACTCGGGTCTGAAGCCTATGCGCAGCTGGTAGATAGCGTTTTTATCCTGCTCAAACAAGGTCTGCAGGTCGAGGGCGTAGCGCTGCCAATCGTTGCGGGCGGGATCCCGGCCGAGCTGGTCGAGGTCTATTTTTTTGCGCATGATGACCCGCCCGAGGCGGTATAGATCCGCATTGCCTTGTAGTTCATTGGTTTGTAAAAAAGCCAGTATGTTGTTGTGGTATATTTTAAAAACCTCTACTTCAACAGCTTCGAGGCCGATGGCCTCGAAGGGGAAAAGCTGCCGGGCACCTGCCGGCAGTATGACGCCCTGGCCGCGCAGGCGTAGCTGCGGCAACTGCCCGGGGAGCTCCGCCGTCCAGCGGGCCGCCCGCGGCAGCGTGGCGCCGGCCAGGTTGCGCAGGCCGGCAGCGATGAGCACTGTCTGCTCGCCGCTCAGGGGCTCCTGGGGGTAGATCCTTACCTGCTGCCCGTCCATGAGCAGGCGTATGTTGGCGTCGGTTGCCAGCCGCACCAGCCCTTCGAGCGACTGGTCGGTGGCCAGCGGATCGGAAAAATGCAGGCTCAGGTGGGGGTCGTCGCCTTCGACCACGCGCAGGGCGGTCACTTTGAATTCGTTGAGTGCCGGTATATCGACAGTCTGCTGGCCGCGGTAGTCAAGTCCGAGGGGCGATCCGTCCCAGCGCAGATCCAGCTGCCCGGCCTTTTCGGTACGTGCGACCGACTCTACATAAAAGGTGTGCCTGAGGGCATCCGGCGTATGTTCCCAGCGTACGGGCAGTGTGCGTCCTGTCTGCCGGGCCGTCAGCAGCGCCTCCACCTGCTCATTGTCGGCAGCATCGGCGGTGGTGATGGTGCCGCGAAGCGTCTGTTTGGCTGTTTCTTTGGGCTGGGGCGCATAGAGCGCCTCAACATCTACCCGAAAATGCTGGTCTCTGGTGCGAAAATCAAATTCATACGACTGGGCATCAGGCGGCAGGTTGTCAAAGAGCTCGTCGAGGCGAACGCTGACGACATAGACCTGTCCGCTAGCCAGCGGAGCCGACGGCTCAAACCGCAGCGTCTGCCCGTCTTCCCAGCTAAGCTTGCCCTCGGCCTTGGGGTAAAGCGACAAGAGTGAAGGTGCGGGCGCCTGTTGGCTGTCTTGAACTACTTGGGTTGCAAAGCGAATGCGCACGGGAGCATGTTTGCTTTGCAGACCTGCCGTGTGGGCATAGACGAAAGCATTGAGGCTTTCGGGCATCTCCCGGGCGCGGCGCTCGGCCGGCTGGCAGGCCGCGAGCAGCCAGCAGAGAGCAACAAAAAAAGCCAGAAAGTAAAAGGGAAAGATTTGGCGGTTGGACATGGCGGGCAGTTTTGTGTGTGAAAATGTACTTTAGTATAGGTTACTTCCGCATGGCAGAAGCTGAAAAACACGGAGAAGCCTGCCTACAGCCAAACATCAACTTGGTCACCGCCGTCGGGGGTCGGGCCCGTCAGGGCACGACCAACGGTAAGCCGCTCACGCACAGCCATAGATGGGCAGTCAGGGGCGAGCGGAGGAAAAAAAAGCCACACAAGTATCAGGGTTGTTTTGGACCCTCAGAAAAACATGTTTAAGGTAGCTATTGTGGTTCGGTAATCCCCTTGTCGTTGCTGTTGAACAGCGCGGAATTTCGCTGGCGAAACTGAGGCCCGCCCTAGACACTGAATAAGTCACTCCTTAATTTGATAAAAATGTAGAGTCAAACATAAATTTGATACTTGCGCGGCATTTTTTACTTCTCGTCCGAAGCATTACAAATATATGGGATATTTTTATATCGGCAATTGGGTGGCGAAAGTTTTTTTTACGCGGCCGGCTGGCCGGCCCGCCGGGGGCTTGGGCTGCGGGGGAAGGTTTTTTTTTACAAAAAAATGAGCCTGCCGGCAGGCAAAAGGGGCGGCAGGTTGTTAAAAAAAATGAGAGAGTATTTGGAGAATGTAAAAAGCACTTATATCTTTGCGCCGTCTTCAATGCCACCCTAGCTCAGTTGGTAGAGCATCGCATTCGTAATGCGAGGGTCGAGGGTTCGAGTCCCTTGGGTGGCTCAAAAGCCCTGTACGTTTCCGTGCAGGGCTTTTCTATTACGGCATAACCGCTTATCTTGCCTTGGCTACAGGCGATGTCCGGCAAACAAAGGCCGCCGCCCCGCGTTCTTATTGATAAATGGTTTTGCTATGCATCGGATTCTGCTTACCGTATTGACTGTTGTGGTTGTATCAGCATGTACCTATACCCTTCGTATTCAGGATGGTACCATGGCGCTCGAGCGAAAGCAGTATGCCGTGGCAGTCGACATGCTCCGGCGGGAGTACAACAAAGCTGACAGTCGGGTAGAGCGGGGGCGGATTGCCTACCAACTCGGGCAGGCTTACCAGGGTCTCAATCAGGGAGCCGATGCGATCAGTTGGTTTAAGATTGCCTACGACAATCAGGTGGGCTTTGAGGCGCTGCGGTCGTATGCCTACGCCCTCAAGCAGGCGGAGCGCTACGAAGATGCCCGCCAGGCTTTCATAGAACTGGGCCTCGAAATTGGTTCGCCTTACGAGTATCGCAAAGAAATACAGGCCTGCGAGCAGGCGGCTCGCTGGCTGAAGACGCCCGCGGCGGGCTGGTCGGTGAGCAGCCTGCCGTTGAACACGGCGGCTGCCGAGTACGCTGTCGGGCTGCTGCCCGACGGGCGTTTGTTGTTTTCTTCCGACCGCCCGGCTGCCGCCGGGGAGGATACCTATCTGTGGACCGGCCGCGGCTTCAGTGATTTGTTTGTGGCCGGTGCCGATTTTAGCGGCCTGCAGCCGCTGCCGCCGCCGGTCAATACGGAGGCCAACGAAGGCAGCGCCTTCGTGACGGCCGACGGGCAGGAGCTTTTTTTTACCCGCTGCGCCGCCCCTAAGGGCGATGACGCTTTCTGCCA
>JAUMBM010000168.1:0-4723 GCA_032115735.1 Saprospiraceae bacterium | reverse complement strand
GGGTCTCAAACAGTTCTTTTTTCGCAGATTTCTACCTTTTCGGCCACGCAGCACCGCTTCGCACCTTGAAAGTGTAAAAACACGCAAAAAAGCCTCCTGCTTGCCCCCGGCAGCAACCTGCGGGTACGTTCTGAGTGGTAGAGGGTCTGCAGCAGCAGGCTGGCTGCCAGCGTTTGAGTGTATGCAATCACCATTATGATGAATATCGTTCAGGCTGTCTTTAAGGGCAGTTTTCCCCAAGCCCGACTGATGCCGGAGGGCAGCTGGCCCGAGTTTGCTTTTATCGGTCGTTCCAATGTCGGCAAATCTTCACTGATCAACTTGCTGACCGACAGAGATGAGCTGGCACATACTTCTGCCAAACCCGGCAAAACGCAGTCAATCAACGTTTATCTGATCAACGGCGCATGGACGCTGGTCGATCTGCCCGGTTACGGCTATGCACGGGTATCTAAGACTATGCGCAAGCGTTTCGGACAACTGATAGAGGATTACATACGCAACAGTCGCCGATTGGCCTGCTTATTTGTGCTGGTCGATGCCAATATCACTCCCCAAAAGCTGGATATCGATTTTATCAACTGGCTGGGCGAAAACGGTGTCCCTTTTTGCCTGGTATTTACCAAAACCGACCGGCAGAAGCCGCCGCAGATTGCCGAAAATATCGAACGTATCAAGGCAAGTCTGCTCGAATTCTGGGAAGAGCTGCCACCTGTGTTTGTGACAAGCGCTGCTCAGCGCACGGGCAGGGAAGAGCTCCTCACGTATATTGCACAGACAGCCAACGAAATTGCCGAAGCAAGCTAGGCACAGCCTGTGGCTGCCTTCGCCCCGCTGAGTACCTGATCATGTAATACTTGTATCTCTCTGGTTCGCAAAACAGTCCCCATGTCGGTCCAACCCAATAATCATCGCAAGGTTTACCCACCGCTGATCGAAAATATCGAAGACTGGCCGATCTACCGGCTCAGCGAAGACCGTAGACAGTTTATCAAGGAAATCGAAGCCTTTACGTTTAGTCGCCTCAGCAAAGGGGCTCCTTCGGAGCTCAGCGATATGATCGCCAAGACCATCTATCAGGAGCGCATCCGTATGAAGGAAGAGCCCTGGAAGGTTGATCCCCCCCAGGACAAACAGCTCTGGAACCGCATCCGCAAACGACTGCTCACGCAGTCGCTAGACAAAGAACCCGAAAAGGCCATCAAAGTCAATGAGGAGCTGCTGGGGGATATCATTCATCGCTATGCCGAAGAAATTGTAGGCACTTTCCGCATCAGCACTTTTCTCTTTGCCCGCCGCTTTCTTACGTTTTTTTTTACCCGACTGCTCAATACGGCAGCAGCCCGCAGCCTGATCAGCAGTAAGTTCCGACTGCGGGACCGGCTGATTGTGGAGGGGCAACCGGATGAGATTCGCGCACTCATGCGCAAGGGTACGGTCGTGGTAGTGCCTACACACTTTAGCAATCTCGACTCCATACTGGTGGGCTTCGCCATGGACACCGTATTGGGACTACCTTCATTTAGCTATGGTGCAGGACTCAATCTGTACAATACGGGCTATACGGCCTATTTTATGAACCGACTCGGAGCCTATCGCGTGGACCGGCGCAAAAAAAACCCCATCTATCTCGAGACGCTCAAATCCATGAGTAAATTGTCTATCGAGCGGGGCGTCAATACGCTTTTCTTTCCGGGCGGTACGCGCTCCCGCTCCGGCAGCCTCGAGAAAAAACTGAAACTAGGGTTGTTGGGGACGGTAGTGGAAGCTCAGCGATCACTTTTTATGGCCGGCAAGGACCAAAAGGTGTTTGTGGTTCCGCTCGTGCTGAGCTATCATTTTGTGCTCGAGGCACAGTTTTTAATTGAGCAGCAACTGCGCATCATGGGTAAGGAGCGATACATACGCGCCAAAGACGCTTTCTACAGCCCCTGGAGCGTACTGAAATTTGCCTGGCAGGTTTTTTCCCGCGAAAATGATATTGTCCTTTCCTTCGGTCAGCCGCTGGATGTGCTCGGCAATCGGGTCGATGCCAACGGTATCAGCTATGACGGCCGCAACCAGGCAGTAGATGTGCGGGAGTATTTTATGGATGGTCGTCAGGTCAATGAAAATTTGCAGCGGGAAACCGAGTATACCAAGATTTTGGCAGAACGCATCGTCGAGCGCTACCACAAGGACAATATTGTGCTGTCAAGTCACCTTGTCGCATTCATCGCTTTTCAGATTCTGGCGAAACAGAATCCGCGGCTTGATCTGTACGGGCTGTTGCGCCTGCCTACAGATGATTTTTCTATACCCTACGAACTGATGAACGAGGTGACGGCCCGACTGATAGAGGTGCTGAAACAGAAGGCAGCTCATGACCAGCTCAAGCTGTCACCAGCCCTCATGGCCTCCACGGATGAGCTCATACGTCACGGTATCGATCATCTGGGCAACTATCACGTGGCCAAAGCCCTGCGCTTCCAAAAGTCAGGAGAACTCGTCAGCGACGATTTCCGACTGCTCTACTACTACCACAACCGACTCGATAACTACGGACTGGATAAATTTATTCAGCTTCCTGAACCTGCGGCAGTCTCAGGGGTTTAATTTTCCGCGCATTCTGCCGTCCATCCGTACGCATTCACCCGTCAAATGCCATCAGCCTAGTGAAGTACTATATTATCTTCGATCTGGAAGCAACCTGCTGGGAGAATCGACCTGACTCTATGACGCAGGAGACCATAGAGATTGGTGCTGTGAAGCTCAACTACTACGGGGAGCTTGAGTCTACTTTCTGCCGTTTCATCAAGCCTGTTCTTCATCCGCAACTGTCCTACTTTTGTCAGGAGCTGACGACCATCAGCCAGTCGGATGTCAACAAAGCTTCCACGTTTCCATCTGTTATCGAGGCTTTTCAGGACTGGATTGATATCTATGACGAGGACTACCTGCTGTGTTCATGGGGACAGTTTGACGCCCGCCTTTTGCGTCAGGATTGCCGGCTACACCGGCTGGAGGATGACTGGCTCGACTACCATATCAACCTGCGGCAGCAGTATACCGATCTCAAGCGGCTGACGCGCCGCAGAGGCCTTCGCGCAGTGGTGGAAGCGGAAGGTTTTGAATTTACAGGCCAGCATCACCGCGCTATCGATGATGCCATCAACCTCGCCAAAATTTTTGTAAAATACCTCGACAGCTGGCAGCATTAAAGCATATCGGATCAACGGATGCCGTGATAATCGCGATACCAGGCCACAAAATGGCGAATCCCTTCGCGGAGTGTGTGACTGGGGCGGTAGTTGAAGTCTTCCGCCAGGGCCGAAACATCCGCAAAGGTAGTTTCTACGTCTCCGGGCTGTATGGGCTGGTAATCCTTGACAGCCTCCTGTCCCAGGGCCTGTTCGAGCTCTGCTATAAAATCCATGAGCGGCATGGGGCTGCCGGCGCCAATGTTGTACACGCGGTAAGGGGCTGTTGAAGCTGACGGATCGGGATGATGACCATCCCAGTCGGCCTTGCCGGCCGGTGGGCGCTGCGCGCAGTGTACAATACCTTCAACGATATCGTCGATGTAGGTAAAGTCTCGCTGCATGCGGCCATAGTTGAATACCTGTATAGGTCTGCCGGCCAGTATGGCATCGGTGAAAAGGTAGGCCGCCATGTCGGGCCGCCCCCAGGGGCCGTAGACGGTGAAAAAGCGAAGCCCGGTGGTGGGCAGGCCAAAGAGGTGGCTGTAGGTATGGGCTATCAGCTCGTTGCTCTTTTTGGTGGCTGCGTACAGGGAGACCGGGTGATCAACATTGTCACGGGTAGAAAACGGTATCTGCTTGTTCAGGCCGTAGACACTGCTGGAACTTGCATACAACAGGTGCTCAACCTGATGGTGACGGCAACACTCGATGAGGTTGGCAAAACCAATGATGTTGCTCTGAATGTAGGCCGACGGATTGATGAGGCTGTAGCGCACACCTGCCTGTGCAGCAAGGTTAATGACTTTGCCAATTGAATGCAGGCTGAACAGCTCCTCCAGGCCTGCCTTATCCTCGAGATCAAGTTTGATGAAACGGTAGTTGGGGTATCGCTGGCTGTTGACAGTCGTACCGTATTCGATGGCCATGTCGGGTATGCCGGCCTCTGCAAGGCGGTCATATTTGAGCTTTGGATCGTAGTAATCGTTGATGACGTCCAGCCCGATGACTTGCTCGCCTAAGGCCAGCAGGCGGTTGATCAGATGGAACCCGATAAAGCCGGCAGCGCCGGTGACCAATGTGGCTTTTGAAGCTGTCATAGCCTGCATACCTAAGTTTGTAGAGACCCGCACGCCAACTGTCCGTCATCGGCAGCCCGCAGTCCCGCATGAAATTTGATGTTTTAGAACCTTGATTGGGGGTGTATGCTTACTACTGCCAGCTGCTTTAGGCCGCTCCCGGGCGAGCCACTTTTTTGAGCAGTTTGGGATCAATATCCAAGTGTAGCTCTTGCTGTATGCTTTCCATCATCAGGGCTACTTTGAAGAGATTTTTACTGCGCTGCTCCAGTATCCGTCCCCGGATACCCGTAAGCTGGCCGCTGACAATCTCTACCAGATCGCCCCGTTCAAGTGATAGTGGCTGCACCTCCACCTGTATCTGTTCGCCGGTGACCCATCGGAGTAGTTCTATTTCGCGTTCCGGTATAGGATTGGGCTGGCCGCCAAAACGCACAAAATTGAACACGTCAGGATCCTCCAGCA